>NZ_JBQHSE010000006.1:0-124752 GCF_052066395.1 Bariatricus sp. HCP28S3_A4
GGCCCCCCCCCACAACCCGGCCCCCCCAAAAAAACAAACCCCCGAGGCACACCCCCCCCCCGCGCCCCCACCCCCCCCCCCCACCCCACATGGACAAAGGCGTCCCCCTTGAACCCCCTTCCTCGCAAAATTTCAAAAATAACAGTTTACCTTTGTATAGTTCAGTGATAGAATGTATCTATAAATGAGAAGAAGGGAATTTTGACATAAAACATCAAAAGAAAGGAAGGTAATCGACAAATGATTACAGTAAACGCAATGGGTGATAACTGCCCGATTCCAGTTATTAAGACAAAAAAAGCAATGCAGGCGCTGACCGGCCCGGAGACGATCGAAGTTCTGGTAGATAATGAGATCGCTGTTCAGAATGTAACGAAGATGGCAGCTGCACAGGGCGGAGAAGTAAGCTCTGAGAAGCTTGGAGAAAAAGAATTCAAGGTTACGATCAAAATGCAGGGAGCACCGGCAAGTGCGGAGGCTGAAGAAGCTGTCTGCACTCCGGACAGAAAGGGTGACACGATCGTGGTTGTTTCTTCTGACCGTATGGGATCCGGCAATGATGAACTTGGAAAAGTATTGATCAAGGGATTTATTTTCGCAGTAACCCAGCTTGATACACTGCCGAAGAAGATGCTGTTCTACAATGGCGGTGCTACATTGACTGCAGAAGGTTCTGATTCTTTGGAAGATCTGAAGTCTCTCGAGGCGCAGGGAGTAGAGATCCTGACCTGTGGTACATGTCTGGATTACTACCATTTGAAAGAAAAACTGGCCGTTGGCTCTGTGACCAATATGTATGCGATCGTAGAAGCTATGGCCGAGGCTGGAAGAATCATCAGACCGTAGATGGTTCACGGCAAAATAACAAACTTTAGGAGAATGGGAAAATGAGTAAGGATATCAAATTGACGCAATTGGCAAAAACCGCGGGATGAGCCGCTAAAATAGGTCCGGAGACCCTTGCCCAGGTTCTGGGTAAGCTTCCGAAATTTCACGATGACAACCTTCTGGTTGGTATCGAGACATCTGATGATGCGGCAATCTACAAAGTGACAGATGACATCGCAATGATTCAGACGGTGGATTTCTTTACACCGATCGTTGACGATCCGTACATGTTTGGACAGATCGCAGCAGCCAATTCTCTCAGTGACGTATATGCCATGGGAGGAGAGCCTAAAGTGGCTCTGAATATTGTTGGTTTCCCGAATTGCCTTGACCCGTCTATTTTGGGGGATATCCTGGCAGGTGGAGCTGACAAAGTGAAAGAAGCAGGAGCTGTTCTGGTGGGAGGTCACACGATTCAGAATGACGAACCTCAGTATGGACTCTGTGTGTCCGGCTTTGTTCACCCGCAGCGCATTTTCAAAAATTACGGATGTAAACCGGGAGATGTTCTGATTCTGACCAAACAGGTAGGCAGCGGAATCGTTAATACGGCGATCAAGGCGCAGATGGCCTCCGACAAGGCGATTCGTGAAGTGGAAATGGTTATGTCTTCGCTGAACAAAAAAGCCAAGGAAGTGGTAGATGGATATCCGGTAAATGCATGTACAGACATTACAGGTTTTGGTCTTCTGGGACACTGTGTGGAGATGGCAGAAGCCAGTGAAGTGACGTTCAATCTGAATGTCCACGATATCGCATATTTTGACGAGGCGATCGCCTACGCCAAGATGGGACTGGTTCCGGCGGGAGCCTATAAGAATCGTGGATATTCCCAGATGAAAGTGGATATGGGAAACGTAGAGGAACATTTTATTGATCTGCTTTATGATCCACAGACCTCCGGCGGACTTCTGCTCAGTGTGGAACCGCAGTATGTGGAAGTAATCATGGAGACATTTGAGAAGAAACACATGGAAACGAAGGTTTCTATCATAGGAACAGTGGAAGAGAAGAGTGACAAGCTTATACGTCTGCACTGATAACAGAGCATTTATGCAGGACAATATACGCCCGGCAGAGCAAATGCCGGGCGCTGCCTGAAAGATAATAAAGTATTTGGAAGTGGAAGAAGATGAACAAGAATCAATTATATCGTAATATCCCGAAAGTGGATGTGCTTCTGGAAATGGAGATCATTCAGCTTTTGATCGAACAGTACGGAAGAGAGACTGTCATGGAAGCAATCCGGGAGGAGATGGAGGCCCTGAGAGCATTTATCGGGGCATGTGAAGAAGAAGAGAAGATTGTGCGGCAGATTCAGGATCTGCCGCAGCAGATCGTAAGGCATGTGGAGAGACTCCATACACCGAACATGCGCATGGTGATTAACGGAACCGGTACGATTCTGCATACGAATCTGGGACGTGCACCAATCAGTCAGGAGCATGTATCAAAACTGGCTGATATTGTCACCGGCTATTCCAATCTGGAGTATAATCTGGAGGCCGGGAAGCGGGGAGAGAGATATTCCCATTTTGAGAAGCTTCTGTGTAAACTCACGGGAGCTGAGGCGGCAATGGCCGTCAATAATAATGCAGCCGCAGTGATGCTGATTTTGAGTTCTATGGCAAAAGGCGGCGAAGTTATTGTATCCAGAGGAGAGCTGGTGGAAATCGGCGGAAAGTTCCGTATTCCGGATGTGATGGAACAAAGCGGCGCATCTCTGGTAGAGGTCGGAACGACCAATAAGACACATTATTCCGATTATGAAGAAGCGATTACTGAAAATACAAAAGCGCTCCTTAAAGTACATACCAGTAATTACCGGATCGTAGGCTTTACCGATACGGTCACGATCGATGATCTGGTTCCGCTGGCAAAGGAACACGACCTTCCTATTATTGAGGATTTGGGAAGCGGCGTGCTGATCGACCTGAGCAAATATGGACTGACTTATGAGCCGACGGTTCAGGATTCCATCCGCAAAGGAGCAGATGTGGTATGTTTCAGCGGAGACAAGCTGCTGGGAGGGCCACAGGCAGGAATTATTATCGGTAAGAAGAAATATATTGATCAGATGAAGAAGAACCAGCTTACACGTGCACTGCGTATCGATAAATTTACGGCGACGGTGCTGGAACTCGTTCTTCAAGAATATTTATCTGAGGAAAAAGCAATTCAGAATATTCCGGTTCTTCGTATGATCACGGAGACCGAAGAAGAAGTGGCACATCGCGCCCAGAACCTGAAAAGGATGTTGAGACGAGCAGGTCTTGCGGCGGAATTTGGACTTGAAAAATGCGAGTCACAGATTGGAGGAGGATCACTCCCTCTGGAGCGGATCCCAAGTATGGCGGTTACGATAAAGCCTGAAAAAATGAGTGTGCCGCAGTTAGAAGAAAAAATGAGACATCTGGAGGTGCCTATCATCCCGAGAACGGCGAATGATACGATTTATCTGGATGTCAGAACCATAGAAACACGTTGGTTTAAGAAGATTACAGAAATGCTGGGAGAGCTGTTATGAAAAATATCATCATAGGAACCGCAGGTCACATTGACCACGGGAAGACAACATTGATCAAGGCTCTGACCGGGCGAAATACGGATCGTTGGGAAGAAGAACAGCGTCGTGGAATTACGATCGATCTGGGATTTACCTGGTTCGATTTGAAAAATGGTGACCGGGTAGGAATCATTGATGTTCCGGGCCACGAGAAATTTATCAATAACATGGTTGCCGGAGTTGTGGGAATGGATCTCGTCATGCTGGTTGTGGCGGCGGATGAAGGAATCATGCCGCAGACAAGGGAACATATGGACATTCTGGGACTTCTGGGAATTAAGAAAAGCATTCTCGTCCTCAATAAATGTGATCTGGTGGACGAGGAATGGCTGGAGTTGGTTGAAGAGGAAATACAGGAAGAATTGAAAGGAACATTTCTGGAAGGTGCGCCGGTGGTACGTGTTTCAGCAGCGACCGGACAGGGGCTCGAAGAACTGACCGATACGATCATTCGGGTGATGGCGGATGAGGTGGAAGAGAAAGATACGCAGACGATTCCGAGACTTCCGATCGACCGTGTGTTTACACTTTCCGGTTTTGGAACGATCATCACGGGAACCTTGATTTCCGGAACAATTTCCAAAGAGGATGTACTCGAAATGTATCCGATCGGGAAAGAGTGCAAGATCCGGAGCATCCAGGTACACGGACAGGACAAGGATAAGTGCTATGCCGGGCAGAGGGTAGCGATTAATCTTTCCAATATCAAGAAGAAAGAGATTCACAGAGGCTGCGTGATCGCTCCGAAGAACAGTATGAAGAACACGGATCTGCTGGATGTTAAATTATCGGTATTGCCGGATTCTATGCGAATTGTGACGAATCATGAAAGACTGCATCTGTATACGGGGACCAGCGAGATCCTCTGTCGTGCCGTGCTGCTGGATAAGGAAGAAATCGGGCCGGGAGAAAGCGGACTGGTGCAGCTGCGTCTGGAAGAAGAAATCGCGCTGAAGAGAGGCGACCGATTTGTGGTGCGTTTCTATTCGCCGATGGAGACCATTGGAGGCGGCGTGGTGCTGGAGCCGAATCCGGTGAGAAAGAAACGATTCGATGAGAAGGCAATTGAAGAATTAAAGAAGAAAGAATCCGGTTCGCTTGCAGATGTTATGGAGCTGCATATCAAACAGCATGCAGATACAATGATTACGATGGCTGAACTTGCGAAGATTATGGCACATTCTGTGGATGAACTTCAGGAATACCTGGAAGAATTGAAAGAAGAAGGAATTGTTCATGTCTTTGCGATGAAGAAAGATGTATATCTCTGGCACAGAGACAGTGAATATGCATTGCGCCAGAAGATACAGGAGGCGCTTGAGGCTTATCATAAGAGATATCCTTACCGTTATGGTATGAAGAAAGCTGAGATCCATAACACCTATCTGAAAAAGGTGAAACCGATCGTGTTTGATGCTTATATCGAGCAGCTTGTGGCACAAAATCAGATCGGACGCAAGGACGAATACCTGCATCTGGCAGAATTTGAAGTGTCGAAAGACGCAATGTTCCTGAAGACGGAAAAGACTCTGGTCGATGCTTTTGAAAAGGCAGGATTTGATTTCGTGAGATTTTCGGAAATTGATCTCGGAACAATCCCGAGGGAAACCGCGGAGGATGTTCTTCAGTTACTTGTAGATGAAGAACGGGTTGTGCGGATCAATGAAGAAATGTTTACGATGAAGTATCTGATGGATGAGGCAGAGGAGAAGATTCGCAAGCATTTGGAGAATGAGGATGTGATTACGATCGCACAGGTAAGAGATATGTTCTCCACGAGCCGAAAAAGTGCCAAGCCGATACTCGAATATATGGACAGCATTAAGGTTACAAAGAAGACCGGAGCAGAAAGTGAAAGGGTAGCATACTTATGAATCTAAAACAATTGGAGGCATTTGTGAAGGTGGCAGAGGGAGGCAGCTTCTCAAAGGCGGCAAAGTCTCTGTTTTTGACTCAGCCTACCATAAGTGCACATATTTCCTCCCTGGAAAGAGAACTGAACGTCAGATTGTTTGTGAGAAATACAAAAGAGGTTATTCTGTCAGAGCAGGGCAAGGTACTTTATGAGTATGCCCGGCAGATGGTTGAATTGCAGAATAAGATTACCGAGATTTTTTCAACAGAAACGAAAAAAGATGTTCAGTGTATTACGATTGCGACATCAACGATTCCCGCACAGTATCTTTTGCCGGATATTCTTGCAGAATTCAGTTCCAGATATCCGAAAGAACAGTTCCGTGTGATGGAAACGGACAGTGCAAAAGTTGTGGAAAAGGTTGCCGGACATATTGTGGATATTGGGTTTACGGGAACCGTTCTTGAAAAAAAGTATTGTAAATACATACCGTTTTACAAAGATGATCTGGTGATTATTATGCCAAATAATGAAAAATACCAGCGTATCAAGGAAGAAGAAACGACAATTGACTGGATTGCAAATGAAGCGATCATCATGAGGGAAGAGGGATCAGGAACGCGGAAAGAAGCGGAAAAGCAGCTTCGCCGTGCCGGAATTGATGTGGAGAAACTGAATGTTGTAGCAAGCATTGAGAATTCGGAAGCTATTAAGAAATCAGTTAAAAGCGGAATAGGTATTACTATGATATCGCGGCTTGCGGTGCAGGATGTGATTGAATCCGGGCAAGTGCTGGATTTCCCGCTTTCGAGTAAAGATGATGGAAGAGATCTGAATCTGGTCTATAACAAGAATTACCAGCTTTCTAATTCTGCGGAACGTTTTATTCGTGTCGTGAAAGAGATGTATAACATATAAGAAATGAGCCTGTTTATAGATAAAAACTATAAATGGGCTTATTTATTGTACTTTTCGATTAGACGAAAGCGGGAATAAAGGCTATACTAGAGATAGTCAAATTGTACGGGAAAAAATACATAGGTATCATTTGGGAAGATACAAGCTGTACTTGAAAAGGAAATTGGAGGAAGGTACATATGATATATATGGATAATGCGGCGACGACGATGCAGAAACCGCAACAGGTAATCGATGCGGTGGCAGCGGCAATGTGCTCTATGGGGAATGCGGGCAGAGGCGCACATGCAGCATCACTCGGCGCGGCGCGAACGATTTATGATGCCAGAGAGAAGCTGGCTTGTTTTTTTCATGCGGAAAATCCGAAACAGATTGCATTTACGATGAATTCAACGGAAAGTCTGAATATAGCGCTGAAGGGGGTCCTGAATCCGGGAGACCATGTGATCACAACGATGCTGGAACACAATTCAGTACTTCGCCCTCTGTATGAACTGCAGGAAAAGGGAACGGAGCTTACCATTCTGAAAAGCAATCCGCAGGGGACGCTGGATTATGAGGATTTTGAGAAGGCGATCAAGGAAAACACCAAAGCAATCGTGTGTACACATGGTTCAAATCTGACAGGAAACCTTGTGGATGTGAAGCGAGTAGGCGAGATTGCGAAGAAACATGGATTTTTGTTTATCGTAGATGCATCTCAGACGGCGGGGGTATTTCCGATCGATGTGCAGGAGATGGGGATCGATATTTTGTGTTTTACCGGTCATAAAGGACTTTTAGGACCGCAGGGAACAGGTGGGATCTATGTGAGAGAAGGACTGACAGTCCGTCCTCTGTTATGTGGCGGAAGCGGGGTGCAGACTTATAATAAAAAGCATCCTTCTGAGATGCCGACTGCTCTGGAAGCCGGAACACTGAACGGACACGGGATCGCCGGTCTGGATGCGGCAGTGGAATATCTGATGGAGACAGGAATTGATACGATCAGAGAGAGAGAGCAGGATCTGATGTGGAGATTTTACGAAGGGGTGAAGGACATCCCCGGAGTAAAAGTTTACGGAGATTTCAGTACGCGGGAGCGATGTGCGATCGTGACGCTGAATATCGGAGATTATGATTCTTCAGAAGTGAGTGATGAGCTTCTTATGACATATGGAATATCTACAAGAGCCGGAGGACACTGTGCACCGCTTATGCATGAGGCACTGGGGACGGTAGAACAGGGTGCGGTGAGATTCAGCTTTTCGCATTACAACACGGATGAAGAATTAAATACAGCCATTCAGGCAGTGAAAGAAATGGCTGCCGAAGAGTAACTCTGAAGAAGAGAGTAAAAGGCATAAGGAGGAAGTAACATGAATTTATCAGATTCAAAAAAGAAACTCGCGATTGCGGGTGTGATCTGCGGACTTGTAGCGGCATGTCTTGCATTTTTCGGGAACCCTGCAAACATGGCATTTTGTATTGCCTGCTTCGTACGTGATATGGCAGGTTCACTGGGAATGCATCAGGCAGAAGTTGTGCAGTACGCAAGACCGGAGATCATCGGACTTGTACTGGGCGCTTTTATTATCTCTGTGGCAACGAAGGAATATCGTTCTACAGCAGGTTCATCACCGATGATTCGTTTCGTACTGGGTATGATTATTATGATTGGTTCCCTGATTTTCCTGGGATGTCCGCTTCGTATGATTATCCGTATGTCAGCAGGTGATCTGAATGCATGGGTAGCACTGATCGGATTTGTTCTGGGTGTATCGACCGGTGCATTTGCACTGAAGAAAGGGTTCAGTCTTGGACGGTCTCATGAGACGAACAAAACAAGCGGAGCAGTGCTTCCGGTCATCATGGTTGGAATCCTGATTCTTGCAACATGCACATCACTTTTGAAGGCAAGTGAAGCTGGTCCGGGAAGTATCCATGCACCGCTGATTCTGTCGCTGGTTGGCGGACTCATTTTTGGAGCAGTTGCACAGAAATCCAGAATGTGCTTTGCAGGAAGTATCCGTGATATCGTGCTTATGAAGAATTTTGATCTGTTTACCGTAATTGGAAGCTTATTTGTAGTTATGTTGATCTTTAATGTGGCAACAGGAAGATTTGTTCTTGGATTCAATACACCGGGAATCATTGCACATTCTCAGCATCTGTGGAATATTCTTGGTATGTATGCAGTAGGATTTGCTGCAGTACTGGCAGGAGGATGCCCGCTTCGTCAGCTGATCCTTGCAGGACAGGGATCTTCCGATGCGGCAGTTACCGTTCTGGGTCTGTTCTTTGGAGCAGCTCTTTGCCATAACTTCGGTCTGGCATCCAGCGGAACATCCCTGAACCCGGAGACAAAAGAACTGGTTGCAGGAGCTGTTACAACAAACGGTAAAGTGGCTTGCATTATCTGCATCATTGTTTGTTTCGTGATTGCATTCACAAACAAGAGAGAGACTGCAAAGACAAAATAAAAAGCAAAGGGTAGATATTAACAAAATAATATGCTATTCTAAGAAAGAAGGTAAAATAATATGAAGGAAGTAGATGCAAGAGGACTTTCCTGCCCGGAACCGCTTATGATGACAGCGGAAGCATTAAAAGATGCGAAGGGTCCAATCAAAGTGCTGGTCAGTGAACCGCATCAGAGAACGAACGTAGAAAAGTTTGCAAAGGACCACGGAAAAAAAGCAACAACGACAGAGAAAGGCTCCGAATTCGAAATTGTGATCGAATAATGAGAAAGAAAGAGTTAAAACTGGTCGTGACATTCCACACTACGGCAGATGCCATGGCGATGGAGAAAGCCTGTAAGGCAAAGAATGCGGACGGAAGACTGATTCCGGTGCCGCGGGAGATCTCAGCAGGCTGTGGGCTTGCATGGTGTGCCGGACTGGAACACAGGGATGCACTGAAAGAGATCATGTCAAGTGTTGGAATCGAAGAAGAAGAGATGCATGAATGCATGGTATAAAAAAGATTGCGCGTAAGCGCAGTCTTTTTTATGTTGCCGTTTATATGAGAAAATGATCCGGTGGATCATTTTTTGAGTTATACATTTGAAATTTGCGTGGTGCAGGGGCGCGATATGTGATAGAATAAAAGAGAACATTTATTTGATTGGAGTGCGGTTATGCAGTTGCGTTTTGAAATCCCGGATTCGTTCTGGAGTCTGTTCCGTTCCGTGAACCGGGAGGCTTATATGGAAGCCCTTCTGGTTATTAATGAAGAATACCAGTACAGTAATTATTTCCTCACGAAAGAAGTGTGCGTACAGGTGCTTGGAGATATGTATGCAAAGAAGCAGCTCCGACTGGTGCGTGAAGAAAATGAGACGGAGTTTGATATGCTGGAAACACCGTCACTTCGTATGCTGAATTGGCTGATCAGAACGGGATGGCTGAAAAAGATTGAAGATTATCATACATTGGCGACGAATATTGTGATACCGGATTATTCGGCGGTTTTCATCGATGCGTTCGAACGTCTCAGCTCTGAAGATATGGAGGAGACGGAAATCTATATCCAGAATGTATACGCGACTTTATTTTCCTTCCGGAATGATCCCAGGGTGAATCTGAATATGCTGCGCACGGCGCTGATCAATACCCGGCGGCTGAACAAAGCACTGCAGGATATGCTGCATAACATGGATAAGTTTTTTGAGAGACTTCTGGATCAGCGGTTCTATGGAGATCTTCTGAAAGAGCATCTGGATGGGTATGTGGAAGAAATCGTGAGGCGCAAATACCATATACTGAAGACTTCCGATAATTTTTATATTTACAAAATGGATATCAAGAAGTGCCTGCGCGATATGCGGGAAAATGAAGAATGGATCGAAACGGTTCGGGAGCGTTCCAGGGCGATGGGAGATACGAAGGAGGATGTTCTGGAACTTCTGGATCAGATTGAACGGGGATTTGATGATATTGAGCACCGTATTGCCAATATGGATAAGGAACACACGAAATATGTGCGCGCAACCGTGACAAGACTTAATTATCTGTTAAGTGGAGAAACGGACACCAAAGGGCTTGTGGTGCAGTTGCTGAACCGCATGGGAGATGCAGCGGATTATGAGCAAATTGTACAGAAGACTGGTGCAAAGATGAATCTTTCACTTCTGGAGATTGTTTCGGAGAAATCACTTTATAAGCGGCGTAAAGGAAGGAAAGACTTTATCAGTCAGATGCAGCCAGAGGAGACCACGGAGGATCTGGACAAGGAAGATGTGCTGAAGTTGAACCGGATTCAGCATCGGTACAGCCGAAGACAGATAGAAGATTTTATAGAGGAGAATATACGGGAAGGCGTTATGGATGCGCTGTCCCTTCCTATGCGGGAAGAAGATGAATTTGAAAAACTGATTCTTGCGTATGATCGCAGCACACGAAGGAACAGCAAGTATATGGTGCTGGAAGAGGATGTAAGGATGGTGGAGAAAAACGGTTATCGCTATCCGGCATTGAAATTTGTAAAAAGACAGGTTTAACAAGTTGGTGTCTGTAATACATCATGAAGATGGGAGAAATGAATGATTGATTATTATGAACAGCTCACACAGGAGGAGCAGGAAGCAATCACAGAAGTGGTTCAGACTCTTTTCAGGCAGACCTTCCTTTTGGAGCGGAAATACGACAAACGGACGGGCAGGCTTCAGTATGGGAAAGAGTACCGGACTGCGATGAAGCATCTGCCGTTTCTGAAAGAATATTTTAGAGTGGCGGGAATCACACTTTATGAAAACAACAATATAGGTATGCTGTATATTCAGGGAGAGACGCTCTGGGGCGAAAAACTTCCGAGACTTGCAACTATCTATATACTGGTACTAAAGCTGATCTATGATGAGCAGATGCAGAATGTGTCCACAAGCAGTCAGATCGTGACGACGCTGGGTGCCGTGAACGGCAAAGCAGGAGAGTTCAGAGTACTTCAGAACATCCCGTCAGCTACGGAGATGCGCAGGACGATTGCACTTTTGAAAAAATATCAGTTGATTGAACCGCTGGATCTTCTGGAAGAACTAAATGAAAGTACCCGGATTGTCATTTATCCGAGTATTCATGCAGTGCTTGCAGGAGACGACATCAGAGAATTATTGGAGACGTTCAGTGAGGAGGAACATTTTGGAAAAGAAGGAGAAACAGCAGCCGTTCAAGGCACTCTCGAAGATCTGCCTGAATAACTGGCATTATATAGACAGAAAAATACTGTCACTCAGCGAGGAAATCAATTTCTTTACCGGACATTCGGGGAGCGGAAAATCGACCGTGATTGATGCACTGCAGATTGTGCTCTATGCTAACACGGATGGCAGAGGTTTTTTCAACAAGGCTGCAGCCGATGATTCAGATCGTTCACTGATTGAGTACCTGAGGGGCATGGTCAATATCAGTGAAAATAATGAAGCACAATATTTGCGAAATTCCAATTTTTCCAGTACGATCGTGCTGGAGCTTGAACAGACAAACACAAAGGAAAAACAATGTGTCGGCGTTGTGTTTGACGTGGAAACTGCGACGAATGAAATCGGAAGACTGTTTTTCTGGCATACAGGAGGACTTCTTGAGAATCATTATCGGGCAGACAAAAGATGTCTTACGACTATGGAAGTCAGAGAATACCTGCAGCGGTCGTTTCCACAGGAGGGATATTACTGCGGGCCGAGCAATGAGCGGTTCCGAAGGCAACTCTATGATGTGTACCTGGGTGGACTGGATATGGAGAAATTTCCCAGATTGTTTAAACGGGCAATCCCTTTTAAAATGAATATCAAGCTGGAAGATTTCGTGAAGGAATATATCTGTATGGAGCAGGATATTCATATTGAAGATATGCAGGAAAGCGTTATGCAGTACGGCAGGATGCGGAAACGGATCGAAGAGACGCTTGAAGAAATAACATGTCTCAAAGAAATAGGAGAGATGTATCGGAATTTTGATGAGAGAAGAGAGAAGGTACAGCTTGGAGAATACCAGCTTCAGAGACTGGAAATGATGCGTCGTGAGGCAGAGGTTCAGGAGAAACGAGATCGAATTCAGAGCCTTTCTCAGGATAATCGTGAATTCCTGGAGCAAAAGGCAATGCTGGAAACGGAAGAGAAGGCATTTCAGCAAGAATATGATGAACTCTTGATTCGGCTCAATAACAGTGGGTATAAAATGCTTGAGACGGAACTTGCAGGGCTTAATGAGGCTCTGGAACGGTTGGATGGAAGCAAAGCAAGATGGACGCAGACTGCTAACCGGCTGAAGGAGTGGAAGACAAAGGAGATGACTTCTAACCAGACAATCTGGGATATTGACCGATTTGCATCCGGCGGTATCACTTTTGGAGAACTCAAGAGACTTAAAAATGCGTTGGCTCAGATGAGAAATGAACTGGAAGAAGAGCGCCGGGAAATTGATGGAGAACTTCGGCGAATCAAGAAGGAAGAGAAGGAATCACGTGAGGAATTAAAGGAGCTGAAACAAGGACGAAAAGCGTATCCAAAGGAGCTGGAAGCGGCCAGGATCGAACTGCAGAATCAGATTTATAAAAGAACCGGTACCTTCGTAAATGTGAAGATTCTTGCGGATCTTCTGGATATCCGTGATGAGCGATGGCACAACGCGGTAGAAGGTTATATGGGAGGTAACAAATTGCTTCTCGTTGTTGAGCCGGAGTATGCGAAGACAGCGATGGAAATCTATCAGAAGATGGATAAGAAGAAATACTATCGTGCTGCCGTGCTGGATACAGAAAAAGTATTGGAGGAAAAGCACGAGGTGCGTCCGGGGGCTCTGGCAGAGGAAGTGATCGCAAAGGAATCCTATGTCCGGGAATACATCCGTTTCTTCCTTGGAAATGTGATGAAATGTGAGAATATAGAGGAACTCAGAAATCAGCGCATCGGAGTGACTCCGGACTGTATGCTGTATCATAGTTACCGGTTGCAGCATATCAATCCCGAGAATTATACCAGGCGTGCATACATTGGTGAGACGAGTCTCAGACAAAGAATCCGACAGCTTGAAGAACGATGTAATAAGCTTCAGGAAGAGCGTTTGCCCCTGCAGGATCAGCTTGAGGAAATTCGGAAACTGTTGGATCTGGAAAGCCTGATACAGCCGGAAGAAGACTATATGGCACAGATTCAGGATGCCAGAATGATTCCTGAAAAAGAACGCCGTAAAGAGCAGCTGACTGAGCAGATGAAAAAGCTTCGGGAGGATTCAGTAGAAGCCCTGGAAAGGCAGATGGAGGAACTCGCAAATCGGAAAGAGGAAAAGAAGAAGCAAGTAGTTGCTGCCGAAGTGCAGGCGGAAAAATGCTGTGATAAGATCGAGATGTTGAAAGATCAGATTGTCGATTCGGAGGAAGAACTGGCAGAATTCAGAAAAGATTTTCAAGAGAATACAGAGTATGAGGAAGTGTTCCGTAAGTTCCTGGAAGCAAGAAAATCGGTGAATTATGAGTATCTGAAAAGCCAGGTTGCCAAGGGGCTTGGTGAATTAAAAAATGCAATGGACGATGCTTATCAGAGGCTGGTAGACAGGAGAAGCGTTTATATTAGACGATATCCGAATCGAACTTTTTCCACCAGTGTCAAAGAAAATTCAGACTATGACAAACTGCTGGACAGCCTTCAGTGTGATGACTTGGAGAAATACCGTGAGTCGGCAAAGGAACAGGCTCGCTCGGCCGTGGAACATTTTAAAGATGACTTTATTTTCAAAATCCGCAGCGCAATCCGGGAGGCTTACCAGCGAAGAGATGAGCTGAACCGGATCATAAGCGGACTGGATTTCGGAAAGGATAAGTATCAGTTTGTGATCACACGGAATAAAGGAGCGGATGGAAAATATTATAAGATGTTCATGGATGACGCTCTGCAGATCAATCCGGCTGATCTTGGTAATACGATGGATAACCAGCTTAATATGTTTACAATGGAGCATGAAGAGGAATATGGAGAGATGATGAATGAATTGATCAATATCTTTATTCCACCGGAGAATGCGACGAGGGAAGAGCTGGATGAAGCCAGAAAGAACATGGAAAAATATGCGGATTACCGGACATATCTTTCTTTTGATATGCAGCAGATCGTGCAAGGGGAGAAAAATATGACCATCGGTCTCGGGAAGATGATCAAGAAAAATTCCGGAGGAGAGGGACAAAATCCGCTGTATGTGGCGCTGCTGGCAAGCTTTGCCCAGGTTTACAGAATCAATCTGTCGCCGAAAGTGCAGAGACGTCCGACGCTGCGGCTGGTTGTTTTGGATGAGGCGTTCTCGAAGATGGATGCGGAGAAAGTGGCAAGCTGCATCTCTCTGATAAGGGGGCTGGGATTCCAGGCAATTATCAGTGCGACCAATGATAAGATTCAGAACTATCTGGAAAATGTAGATAAAACATTTGTATATGCAAATCCGAACAAGCGTCATATTTCGATTCAGGAATTTGAAAAAACGGAATTTTCGCAGCTTGCGGATGTTGAGGAATAAAGGGGAAAACGTATGTATCTTGTAAAAAAGATTATTGAGAAATGTGAACACAGCAGTCGTGACTGGCGCGAGGGAGCAACCGGTGGCAGAACACTGAGGATCACCCAGGAGGATTATGACCTCTGCGGGAAGCAGGAACTGATCGATGAGGCGAGAAAACTGGAGGCGGCAGGCCTTCTTACAATTAAAAAGTGGGTGATACCGGACAGTGATATTGAATTGATTGCATATCGAGTTGAAAAACTTTCGCAATTCTACCGGCTTGCGGACAGCGAAAGTGGGGAAGAGTATTGGCCGAAACAGGCGCGTGTGAATTATTATACAAGAAAAATTGAGGAAGAACTTTCGGAAGGTTTCCAGAAAGAATGGATTGAACAATATTTTGAGAGTCTGAGAGCACGTCTGGGTAAAGGTGAGTTCCCGAAAGAGGTGGAGAAGCTGGAAATGTCGCTTGCGGCTTTTCGGGGGATCGATAGTCTGGAAGAACCGGTATTGAAACGAATTTTTAGTAAACAGTATCTGAAAGATTCCAAGATGTTTGAACGTGAACTTGAAAGACATGTAATCAGTGTGGCAAGAAAATACTGCGATACCATTACAGAAGATATGGATTCTTCTACGGTATTGGAACAGCTTATGATTGAGGAATATTCCCAGGAACTGGCAGTGAAAGGACCACTGAAACTTAAAATATGGCGCGGTTCAGAGGCAAAGCGAGTGGATCTTTCTGACTTTGTTTATGGTACTGTACTGAACAGCCAGACGCTGAAGCATGCTGTAGTAGAGCTGGATCAGCCGGGACTGAAAAAAGTGGTGACAATTGAAAATAAAGCAAATTATGTGTCGATGCCGTATCAGCCGGACACATTGTATGTATTCAGTCACGGATATTTCTCGCCTCTGGACAGAGAATTCCTGAAAAAGCTTAGAAGAGCGCTGAATGGGAAGCCGGTGGAGTATTTTCACAGCGGAGATCTGGACTATGGCGGAGTGAAAATTTATGAGTATATTAAGAAGCAGATTCTTCCGGACGTACAGCCGCTGAAGATGGATGTGGAGACGTTTGAAAAATATGCCTCTTTTGCAGAGCCGATCAGTAAGGAAACAATGGCAAAATTGCAGAAAACAAAGATCCCTGATTTGCAGGAATTGATTGACAAAATGATTGAAACCGGAATGGGGATTGAACAGGAGAGTTTTTTGATCGTATAAAGGAAAGGATAACGCAAATGAAGAAAAAATAAGCAAGGGCAGCATCTTTTCGGGATGCTGCCCATTATTATGCTTAAAATCCTTCCACAAACTGATCCAGAACATGCGGCAATAATTTGTCGCTATATTCGGTCAGAGAGTAATTCCCTTTGCAAAGTGCCCAATCGTAGAGTAAAGCTCTTTCGTACATTGCGTATATCTTCAACAACTCCTGCGGAGTGCTGGTGTTTTTGAATTCACCGGATTCGATCGCGCCGGAAATCGTATCGGTAAGCCAAGTGAAATAATAACGGTCACTTTCCAGGAGAGATCGCTTGTCCTTGGTAATCAATTGTGAAGAATATAAAGATGCGAGCAGATTCACATCAATTGTAGTTTCAATCATATAGAACAGTTCATGATTGAAAAACAGCAATTTGTCGTAGGCTGATAAGTCAGGATCGACGATTCCTGCAAGCTCCTCATATTTATCATCAAAAAGGTATGAGAGCGTGTTAAGCAATGCTTCTTTTCCTTTGAAATAATGATAAAATGTACCCTTCGAAGTCTTGGAGGCGGCAATGATTTCATCTACTGTTGTTTGCTCGTATCCGTTTTTGTGAAAAAGAGTCCACGCAGCTTTTACAATTTTGCTTTTTGTGGAACGGCGTTTCTTAGGCATTAAATAACCTCACTTCCTAACGTTTGCTTCCGACTTTAAAGCCGTATTTCAGTGGATCGTCCGGGTCGATCACATAAGTTGCATCGCCGGTCAGGTAGGCGCTTCCGGTAATCTGAGGAATAACTGCATCAAATTCTCCGACTTTTGCTTCTTTCAGGATGACGCCTTTAAACTGGGAGCCGATAAAGCTTTCATATACGAAAGGTTCTCCGATCCCGATTTCGCCTCTTTTGTATAAGGTCGCCAGTTTAGCACTTGTTCCTGTTCCGCACGGAGAACGATCTGCCATATGGTCGCCGAAAATAACAACGTTGCGTTTATTACAGCCAGGAGTGTCGGTTGAACAGTACATTTCTACAAGGTCTACTGTTGTGATATCCAATTCTGGATGTTTGATTTCTACTTCTTTGTTGACCTGTTCCAACATATGGATACCGAAATCGGTAAGCTTTGGAATAGAATCCGGATCAACAGTCCAACCGAATTGCTCAGCGTCTACGAGGGCGAAGAAACTTCCGCCGAAAGCAATGTCATATTTTACTTCCCTTCCGTCTACGGTGGTAGTCAGATTCTCCTTATAAAGGAAAGCAGGCACATTCGTTAAAGTAACGTTCAAAACTTTTCCGTTCTTTACTTCGGCCTTGGTGCGAATGATTCCGGCAGGAGCATCCAGAACGACTTCCGTATATGGTTCTACGGCCGGAACAAGCCCCGTTTCGATAATTGCGGTTACAGATCCAATCGTGCCATGTCCGCACATGTTTAAATATTCGCCTGTATCCATAAAGATTACTCCGAAATCAGCTTCCGGATGCACCGGCTCTGTTAAAAGAGCTCCGAACATATCATGGTGTCCACGTGGTTCGAACATCAAGGCACGGCGGTATTGATCATAATTCTCTGCAAGGAAATTCTTGCGTTCGATCATGGTGTCACCTTTCAGCTCCGGAAAACCGGACATGATGATACGCGTAAATTCCCCCACTGTATGAGTATCAATTGCATGAAAAGACGCTTCAAAAGCGTCAAGGTTAAGCTTTGGATGAATTTCCATTTCCCAATTCCCTCCTTAAAGTAAGTTATAGAAATAATCTATAAGCTGTCAGCATAAAGCGGGCAGCATAGTAGTAGAAACCAAAATGATAAATAGAATATAGAGCAGCCTTTGGAAATATATTTCTGCAGTCTGCTAAATATTATTATGTATTATGTAATAAAATGGACGACAAAACCTGTGCGGCATTAAGCATTCCGCTGTGAAATAAATGTTGTCTAGACTTGATTCTAGTATGAAGTACAGTTTCTGAAAATATTATCTACGAAAAGCCTTGAAAAGTCAATAGAAATTTGCTACAATAAAAAACGAAATAAATGTTGAAAAATGAAATAAACTGTGGTACAGTTAGAAAGCCGGAAATAATATGGGGGTAGATGGGTAACTGGTGTGCCTCCTAGTCTTCAAAACTAGTGTGGGGCGTTAAGAGCGTCCTGGGTGGGTTCGATTCCCACATGCCCTCGCCAAGAAAAGATTGGCTTTCCGACTTAAGATGACACCTGTAAAGTAAGCGATCGTATTTTTATACGTTCGCTTTTCATATTATATATAGAAAATATTTATAAGTGAAAGGGAGAAGGGTCATGGGAAACTTACAAATTTTACTGCGTCAGCATGTTGGGGCACCCTGCGCGGCGGTGGTAAAGGCTGGTGACAGAGTTGAAAAAGGCACCTTGATCGCGACACCGACGGGCCTTGGCGCAAATATTTTCTCGAGTGCGTATGGCGTGGTTGAGGAAGTGAAGGAAGATCGGATCATTATCAGGCCTGATGAAGTTCAGAAAGATGAATTTGTTCCGATCCAGGAAGGCAGCAAGCTGGATATGGTGAAATCAGCGGGCGTAGTTGGTATGGGCGGAGCTGGATTTCCGACAGGTGTGAAATTGGGAACTGACCTGAAGGGTGGATATATTCTGGTGAATGCGGCAGAATGTGAGCCTGGACTGAGGCACAATATTCAGCAGCTTGAAGAAGATTGCGAGAAAGTCATCCGCGGCGTAAAACACTGCATGGAAATTTCAAATGCGGCAAAAGCAATCTTTGCAATTAAAAAGAAGAATGAGAAAGCTGTTGCAAGACTGCGCGAAGCACTGAAAGATGAGGACGCGATTACGATTCATCTGCTTCCGGATATCTATCCGATGGGAGAAGAACGTGCGGTTGTAAGAGAGTGTCTGGGAATTGAACTTCAAACGACTCAGCTGCCCTCAGCGGCAAATGCGATCGTCTGCAATGTAGAGACGCTGGCAAGGGTATCGGAAGCAATTGATGAAAGAAAGCCTTGCTTTTCAAAGAATCTTACTGTGATTGGTAAGATTAATGGTGGAAATGAACCACATGTTTTTATGGATGTTCCTGTAGGAACGAGTGTTGGTGATCTGATTGAGAGGGCTGGCGGTATTGATGGCCTTTATGGGGAAATTATTATGGGAGGACCATTTACCGGAAAGGCCACTACTGAAGAAGAACCAATCACCAAGACAACCGGAGGAATCATTGTTACGATTGATTTTCCGGATCTTCACGGAGCAAAAGTAGGTTTATTGGTATGTGCCTGCGGAGGAAGTGAAGAAAGAATGCGTGATATTTGTGCTAAGATGAATGGAGTAGTTGCGTCTGTCGCAAGATGTAAACAGGCGATTGAGAATAAACCGGGAGCACCATTGAAGTGCGAACGCCCCGGTAATTGTCCGGGACAGGCAAAGAATAACATTCAGTTTAAGAAAGACGGATGTGAATACATTATCATAGGAAACTGCTCTGACTGTTCCAATACAGTAATGGGATCTGCTCCGAAGATGGGATTGAAAGTATTCCACCAGACGGATCATGTAATGAGGACGATCGGGCATCCGCTTTACAGATATCTGCGGGTATCGAAACAGGTAGAACAACTTCCGGACGGCAAATAGGCCGCGGAATGAGATAATAGGACAAGTAACGAGGAGGTAATATTATGTCAATTACAGCTGAAACAGCAAAAGAACATGCAAAAGACCCTGCCGTATTATGTTGCAGAGCAGAAGGCGGAATTACAATTCAGGCAGCAAATCTGGAAGATCCGGCTATTTTCGATGATCTGGTAGATTCAGGACTTTTGAATCTGGAAGGAGCGCTTACGATCGAACAGGTTCTGGGAGCAACTCTGGTTAAGACTTGTGACTCTCTTACACCGCTTACCGCTGATCTGGTAGAAGGAGCCAATGTAGTTGCAGAAGCACCGGTAGAAGAAGAGGAAGAAGCGGCTCCGGTAGAAGCATCTGCTGCAGCACCGGCACAGGTATGCCAGGCATCTGCGGCATCCGGTATTTTGAAAATACATATCGGAGAAGGAAAAGATATCAATATTGAACTTCCGGTGGGTTTTAATGGCGGTGCTGCAGTAGCAGAAGTTCCTGCACAGCTTCCGGTTCAGGAGGCAGCACCGGCGGTGAAAGAACCGGAACCGAAAGTTGTAAGAAGTGTAACAAGAAAGCACTATAAGATTACAGAAGTAAAACGCGGCCCGGAGACAAAGATTGAAGGCACGACTCTTTACATCAGAGAAGGAATTGAGGAAGAAGCAGTTGCTTCTCAGGAGTTGGTACACAGCCTTAAAATTGATATCATTACACCGGATATGTATCATACCTATTCTGAGACAATTATGGACGTTCAGCCAATCGCTGCAAAAGAAGGCGATGACGAGATCGGAAGCGGAACAACAAGAGTACTTGATGGTGTTGTTATGATGGTCACAGGAACAGATGACAACGGTGTACAGATTGGTGAATTCGGTTCTTCCGAAGGCTATCTGGACGAAAACATCATGTGGAATCGTCCGGGTGCACCGGATAAAGGCGAGATCTTTATCAAGACAGAAGTTGTGATCAAAGAAGGAACCAATATGGAAAGACCGGGCCCGCTTGCAGCACATACCGCAACAGATGTGATCACACAGGAAATCCGGGTGGCTTTAAAAGCGCTTGAAGATGAAAGCCTTGTAGTAAATACAGAAACATTTGAACAGGTAAGAAGACCTGGAAAGAAGAAGGTTGTAATCGTAAAAGAGATCATGGGACAGGGCGCAATGCATGATAACCTGATCCTTCCGGTTGAGCCGGTCGGCGTTCTTGGGGCAAAACCGAACGTAGACCTTGGAAATGTTCCGGTTATGGTTTCTCCGCTTGAGGTACTGGACGGATGTATCCATGCACTGACTTGCATTGGACCTGCTTCTAAGGAAATGTCAAGACATTACTGGAGAGAACCTCTGGTTACGGAAGTGCTCCATGACGAAGAAGTAGACCTTTGCGGTGTTATTTTCGTGGGAAGTCCACAGATCAATGCGGAAAAATTCTATGTATCCAAACGTGTCGGCATGATGGTGGAAGCACTGGATGTTGACGGAGCTTTCGTCACAACAGAAGGCTTTGGAAACAACCACATTGACTTTGCAAGTCATATTGAACAGATCGGTATGAGAGGAATCTCTGTTGTCGGAATGTCTTTCTGCGCAGTTCAAGGAGCTTTGGTTGTTGGAAATAAATATATGACTCATATGATTGATAATAATAAATCTGAGTCTGGTATTGAAAATGAAGTTCTTGCCTGCAACACGCTTTGCAAGGAAGACGCAGTACGCGCACTTGCAATGCTGAAAGCTGCAATGGCTGGCGAAGAAGTAAAGAAACCGGAAAGAAAATGGAATCCGAACGTGAAATCAACCAATGTGGAATTAATTTCCGAGACGATGGACGATACGCTGGAACTGGTAAAGAATGAGCAGTCTTTGCCGATGAGCCAGAAGAGAAAAGAAAAATACGACTAAGAACAGGTGAAGAACATGAAATATGGCGATAAAATCATTTATATGGAAGGGGTAATCGTAGAAATTCATGATGGATGTGTTGGGATCGATCTCAAAGGACGTCTGGGCTATCTGAAGATTCCAATGCGAATGCTGATTACCGATTATCCATTAGTGGTGGGACAGGAAGTTGGATGGAATATGAGTTTTATTGAACAGTTAGGTCCCGAGGCCAATGACAAATATGTAAGTAACCTGGATACTTATCAGAGACGTCAGGAAGAAATGAAGTCTCATAAAGAAGAATGTGAATAGCAATTAGAGGAGGTAGTAACATGAGTTTAACAGTTGTTAAAGGGCTGCAGTCAGAAATCTATGTTCCGATTACTCCGCCGCCGGTATGGGCGCCTGTAAAGAAAGAATTAAAAGATATGACGATTGCACTTGCTACAGCGGCAGGTGTGCACCATAAAGAACAGGAAAGATTTAATCTTGCAGGAGATTTTACCTGGAGAAAAATTACCGATACGATGCCGTCAAGTGAGCTTATGGTTTCACACGGAGGATATGACAACAGTGATGTGAACAAAGACATCAACTGTATGTTCCCAATTGATAGAATCCATGAGCTGGCAAAGGAAGGATTTATCAAAGCCTGTGCACCGGTTCATGCAGGATTCATGGGCGGCGGCGGAAATCAGGAGAAATTCAAGGGTGAAACCGGTCCTGCGATCGCTCAGATGTTTGTTGAGGAAGGCGTGGATGCGGTTATCCTCACCGCTGGTTGAGGTACCTGCCACCGCTCTGCAGTTCTGGTGCAGAGAGCAATTGAAGCCGCTGGCATTCCGACTATCATTATCGCGGCACTTCCGCCGGTTGTACGTCAGACCGGTTCACCACGTGCGGTAGCTCCGCTTGTTCCGATGGGAGCAAATGCAGGAGAGCCGAACAATGTGGAAATGCAGACAGCTATTGTCAAAGCAACTCTTGAAGCTCTGGTGAGCATTGAGTCTGCCGGAAAAGTTGTTCCGCTTCCATATGAATATGTAGCGAAAGTATAGAACTATTTTTTAAACTCCATGGCTTATGCTGTGGAGTTTTTGCTAAAAATGATTTATAATGGTTGGAAAGAAAAATGGCAGGAGGACGCTATGGAAAAAGATTTACGCCGCCTTGTAATAAAGGCATTTCACGTTCGGGATGTGTCCTACGGTGAAGAGAACAGAGTGACTCCGGATGGGGTGATGACGGTGGATGTTTCGGTTCTTGAAGGAATCCTTGAAAAACATCCGCAGCTCGAGAAAATGGATATACAGATTATTCCTCCTTGTGATCATGATCGTTTTACCAATACAATGATGGATATCATTCCGATTTCTACAAAAGTACTTGGAAAATTGGGGGATGGAATCACACATACTCTTACCGGAGCGTATGTAATTTTGACAGGGGTGGATGTAAATGGAAAGCAGACGCATGAATTTGGCTCTTCGGAAGGAAAGCTAAAAGAGAAATTATATCTGAATCGTGCGGGGACCCCGGGGGATGAAGATTATATTCTGTCCTTTGATGTGGTACTGAAAGCGGGAATGGGTCAGGAACGGGAAGGTGTTCTTGCAGCGCATCGTGCGTGCGATGAGTTTATTCAAATATTCCGGGAACAGATGAAAAAATTTCGGGGTGATTTGTGTACAGAACGGCATGAATACCATGATGTCGCGCGGCCGGGAAAAAAACGCGTATTAATCATAAAGCAGGTTGCCGGGCAAGGGGCTATGTATGATACATCGCTCTTCGGAAAAGAACCTTCCGGAACAGAAGGCGGACATTCGATCATTGACATGGGGAACATGCCGGTAATCGTAACGCCGAATGAATATCGGGACGGGATCATCCGTTCTATGCAGTAGGAGGTAGAGAATATGGGAATTGGGCCATCTACAAAAGAAACGTCGTTACATCATTTTCGGGATCCGCTGCTGGATGTGGTTTCGGCGGACGAGGATTTGGATCTGATGGGGATCATGATTGTGGGAACTCCGGATGACAATGCCGATAAATTGCTGGTAGGAACTCGCGCTGCTGTTTGGGCGGAAGCCATGCGCGCTGACGGAGTGATACTTTCCTCTGACGGATGGGGGAACAGTGATGTGGATTTTGCAAATACGGTGGAACAGATGGAAATCCGTGGGATTCCGGTTGCGGGCCTTAAATTCAGCGGAACGGTTGGACAGTTTGTTGTGACGAATGACTATCTGGATGGAATTCTGGATATCAATAAAAGCGCAGAAGGTGTCGAGACCAATATGGTCGGGGAAAATAATGTGACACAGCTTGACGCCAGAAAGGTTACGGCGCTTCTGAAGCTGAAAATGCGAAAAAGAGACACGTAAAGCGTCTCTTTTCTTTCTTTATGAAATCACATGATTCTTAATAATTGCGCGAATGCTCGCGTTGAGATAAGGTTTGAGATCCTCAAAAGGCATTGGATCATTTTCCAGAATTGTGCTGTAAGAGGTAGAACTTGCAAGCTCGATGATTAGAAACATCATTGTTTCGGGATCTCTGAGTTTAACGACAGGATTCTCTAGAAGATGGTTTCTGTACAGTTCCTTTACATTGATCTCTTCTTCGTCGTTACTTTGTAAAATTGCCTGCTTGAAAATTCCCCAGCTCAGATTTTTGGAAATAAAGCGAAGCATTGGTTTATTTTCCTTCATACGCTCCAGAATATAATCTACAATAAAAATAATTCGGTCTTCAAACTGGGGAGTGTGAGAAGACTCCAGAGCCTGCCAGGCGGCAAGAAAAAGATTCCCTGTTATTTTGGCTATGAGCCGGTCGCGTAATTCATATTTGTCTGTAAAATAAAGATAAAATGTTCCCTTTGCTACACCTGCATACTTGGCGATGTCGCTAATGGAGGTTTTCTCGATGCCCTGTTCTATGAACAAATCATAGGCGCTCCGATAGAGGGCATCGGATTTTTGCTGTTTGTTTTCGTCTACCTTCCCCATGGTATATTCTCCCCTTGTCAAAGTGAAATTATAATTGTCGGAAATGATTTCGCAATTCGTATTATAAATGCAAAATTGACAAAAGTCAATTTATATAAGTAAAATAATGACTTTCGGTCAATTAATATTCGCTGTAAGAATTAAGAGAGTATTTTGGAGTAATGGATGAATAGATATCTGGTCAATGTGGAAATACTTTGGTACAATGAATGAGGTATTTGTGATAAGAATCCAATATTACAGTGTAATTGATGCGAACATGGTGGAAGAATGGCTTTGAGTATCGAATGCGGCTGAAAAGGAGAAACATATGAGTGAGTATTTAGCAAAATTAAAACCGGAAGAAATTGTAAAAATGGATGTAGATTCTATCTATATCGGGAATTTGAATACGGTAGATGAAGATTTGAGTCTGCCGCTGCATGGGAAATATGGTTCTGTATTAAATTGGTTTACAGAAGAGGAAAGATTTATCAGGGCTGACGGTAAAGTTCACAGGCCACTATATGGCATGGGAAATCGGAATGTCAAATTGAAAGTAAAAGCAGTGTACGAAGGGTACAGCGAGGAGCGTGAATTTGAGGCAACGGTTCTGCAGGAAAAGAAAGAAAATATTGTAGCGGAAATTCTGGAAGTGAATTTGGAAGCGATGCCAGGAGAAAAAGCGGCACTACCGTCAGTGGTGATTGCGAGAACTACGGACGGACGTAGAACCACACTACCTGTTAAGTGGGAGAAATATGAACCACTTTGGAAAGAAGGAATCATACATGTGCGGGGGATTGTAGAAAAATATAAGGAGAGCGCAATTGCCAGTATACATTATTATAATATAGAAGAAACTCATTATGACATACCAAAAAGAAAGGTGGAGTTTTTGCCGATTGGGCAAGTGCGGCTTAAAGAGGGGACGATCTTTTATGAACGCCAGCAGAATATGCTGAACTATCTTTTGAACATAGACGATGATCAAATGTTGTATAATTTCCGGAGAGCATCCGGTCTGGATACGCATGGTGCGGCGCCTATGACCGGTTGGGATGAAGAAAACTGTAAATTAAAAGGGCATACGACAGGGCATTATATGTCAGGATTGGCACTGGCCTGGGGGGCTACAGGGAACCCGAAATTCCGGGAGAAAATAAATTATATTGTGGACGGACTTGAGGAATGTCAGGTGGCATTTGCTGAGTCGGGAGAATATCATACAGGGTATTTGAGCGCCTATGATGAAGAACAGTTTGATCTGTTAGAACAATTCACGCGTTATCCGGAAATATGGGCACCTTATTATACTTTGGATAAAATTATGTGTGGGCTGTATGATTGCTTTCAGATTGCTGGATGTGAAAAAGCGAAAATAATATTAGAAAAGATGGGGGACTGGGTTTATGACAGGCTTTCGCGTCTTTCGAGGGAAGTACTCGATCGAATGTGGTCAATGTACATTGCTGGAGAATTTGGTGGCATGTTGGGTACGATGGTAAAACTGTATCAGATTACCGGGAAAGAAAATCATTTAAAAGCTGCGTGCTTTTTTGTGAATGATAAACTATTTTATCCGATGCTGGAAAAGTGCGATACATTGGAAGATGTGCATGCAAATCAGCACATTCCTCAAATTATAGGAGCGATGGAGTTATTCCGGGTGACGAAAGAAGAAAAATGGTGGAGAATCGGAAAAAATTTCTGGAAAATTGTGACCGCAGATCATGCGTATTGTATCGGTGGTGTGGGAGAAACGGAAATGTTCCACTGTGCCGGAACGACATGCGACTATCTGACAGAAAAAGCAGCTGAAAGTTGCGCGAGCTATAATATGCTTAGGCTGACGGCGCAGTTGTTTGAGTATACTGTTGATGGGGCGATGATGGATTATTATGATAATACGCTCCGCAATCATATCCTTACATCGGCCAGCCATGCTGATGATGGAGGAACCACCTATTTCATGCCGCTGGGACCGGGACAACAAAAAGCGTATTCGACAACAGAAAATACATGCTGTCATGGAACGGGAATGGAAAGTAGATTCCGCTATATGGAAAATATCTATGCAACGGATGAAAAATATGTGTATGTTAATCTTTTGATTGATTCGGTTTTGGGTGGGGAGGCTTCAATAGAAGTTGACACTTCGGAAACGGACGGAATCGTAAAAGTGGTATGCCGAAATGATATGGACAAGGGACTTAAGATTCACATTCCATCCTGGGCGGAAGATGGACTCCGGGCGGAACTTAACGGGAGAGAAATAAGCAGAATTACATTGGAAGATGGATATCTCTGTGTCGGGGAACAATGCAGGTCGGATGATGAAATCGTTCTGCATTTGCCGATGCAGCTACGTGTTGTGAAAAATCCGTCAGACTGCAGGTTTGTGAATCTCGCCTATGGGCCCTATATTCTTGCGGCGCTGTCTGATGTGGAAGAATTCTTTCCACTCCCGGATCTTGAGAAAATCCGACCAATGAAAGAAAAGTTGCATTTTGAAGTGGAAGGACTTGAGTTTGTTCCTTTTCCTGAAATAGATACGCAAAAATACCATGTATATTTTCTTGCACCGGAGAGCGGACAATGTTAGAAAAATGTAAATTACATGCCATTAAGAAAGGCCTGATTAAAAGAGAAAAGGCACGACTGTAGTCGTGCCTTTTCTTTTTGGTATGTCATTGAGAGGTTTTTCCTCGTTGCCTTGCAGTCTTGTCTATATACAAAGCTGGGGAATGCTCCTCGAAAGAGGAAGTATATATAAATTGAGTTTTACCATCGCAGGATTATTCTTGGGGGAAACAATCGGCAATGATATAACTGCAACAGCAACCAATCGGTTTATACCTAATTGAAAAAATAAAAAAAGACGATATCCAACTTTTTTGGAAACCGTCCTTGGTTTATTGCTTTCGATTAAGTTGGTTACACTATAACACTTTATTGTGATGGTGTCAATAAGCGAAATGCAAAAAAATGTATTTTTATAAATGCATACGGTTGGTGGGATTGTACCTAAAAAAATACAATATTTTTCGGAAAAGCCTTGCAAATAAGAAAGATATCTTGTATACTGAAAAAGCTGTGACATGATAGCTGTGAAGCGTGAGGTTGCTGCCTGATATGGCAGGTTTTCCGTGGAGCGAATGTCAAGTTAGGAAACTGGCGACAAGTCACTGTACTGAATCATAACAGCCGCTGAGATGCGGTAACAACGTGTGAGTTTCTCACGACACACACGGGGAAGTGTACAGTCACCGCTTGTCGTACTGAGGTTTAAGTACGAAAAGGAGGCGACTTTTTTTATGGCAAGTCAAGTAATGAGAATCACATTGAAGGCATATGACCATCAGCTGGTTGATGCATCTGCCAAGAAAATCATCGAAACTGTAAAGAAGAATGGAGCACAGGTTAGCGGACCGGTACCGCTTCCGACAAAGAAGGAAGTTGTAACAATCTTAAGAGCGGTTCACAAATACAAAGACTCCAGAGAACAGTTCGAACAGAGAACTCATAAGAGACTGATTGATATCATTGCACCGACACAGAAGACGGTTGATGCTCTTTCCAGATTGGAAATGCCGGCTGGTGTATATATTGATATCAAAATGAAAACAAAATAAGAACACAGTAATTCCTAAAATTTAGGATGAACATCAATCCGATGTTCCGCTGTAAATCACAGGAGGTAATTATAATGAAGAAAGCTATCTTAGCTACAAAAGTCGGAATGACTCAAATCTTCAACGAAGATGGAGTATTGACTCCGGTAACTGTTCTTCAGGCAGGTCCTTGTGTTGTGACACAGATCAAGACTGTTGAGAATGACGGTTACAGTGCTGTTCAGGTTGGATTCGTTGACAAGAAAGAAAAGATCGTTAACGTGGACAAGAACGGAAAGAAAGAAATCGTGCATAGACACGGTGTTACAAAAGCTGAAAAAGGACATTTTGACAAAGCTGGCGTAACAGGAAAAAGATTCGTAAGAGAATTCAAATTCGAGAACGCTGATGAATATCAGCTGGCTCAGGAAATTAAAGCTGACATCTTTGAGGCTGGCGACAAAGTTGACGCAACAGCAATTTCAAAGGGTAAAGGATTCCAGGGTGCAATCAAGAGACACAATCAGCACAGAGGACCTATGGCGCATGGCTCTAAATTCCATCGTCATGCAGGTTCAAACGGTGCTTGTTCTGACCCGAGCAAGGTATTCAAAGGAAAAGGAATGCCGGGACACATGGGAGCAAAGAGAATTACAGTTCAGAACCTTGAAGTTGTAAGAGTAGATGCTGAGAACAACCTGCTCTTAGTAAAAGGTGCCGTACCGGGACCGAAGAAATCTTTAGTAACTATTAAGGAATCTGTAAAATCTATCTAAGATTTGCACTAGGAAAGGAGGAACACACAGATGGCAAACGTATCTGTTTACAATATCGAAGGCAAAGAAGTTGGTACAATCGAACTGAACGACGCTATTTTCGGTGTAGAAGTTAACGAACATCTTGTACACATGGCAGTTGTTAACCAGCTTGCAAATAATCGCCAGGGAACGCAGAAAGCGAAAACTCGTTCTGAAGTTTCCGGTGGTGGAAGAAAACCGTGGAGACAGAAAGGTACCGGTCATGCGAGACAGGGATCTACAAGAGCTCCGCAGTGGACAGGCGGTGGCGTAGTATTCGCACCGGTTCCGAGAGACTATTCTTTCAAGATGAACAAGAAAGAAAAGAGAGCAGCTCTTAAGTCTGCACTTACTTCCAGAGTAGAAGAAAACAAATTCATCGTAGTTGATGAGATGAATTTTGATGAAATCAAGACAAAGAAATTCCAGGCAGTATTAAACAACCTGTCAGTATCTAAAGCATTAGTTGTATTGGAAGATGGAAATGTGAATGCAGAACTTTCTGCAAGAAACATTGCTGATGTTAAGACAGCCAAAACAAATACAATCAATGTGTATGATATCCTGAAATACAACACAGTGATCGCTACGAAAGCTGCTGTTGAAGCGATTGAGGAGGTGTACGCATAATGGCAAACGTTCAGTATTATGATGTAATCCTTAAACCGGTAATTACAGAAAAAACAATGGAGCTTATGGCTGATAAGAAATACACGTTCTTAGTTCACACAGAAGCTACAAAGAATCAGGTGAAAGAAGCTGTTGAAAAAATGTTCCCGGGAACAAAAGTTGCCGGAGTGAATACAATGAATCTTGATGGCAAGACAAAACGTCGTGGCATGACATTTGGAAAGACAGCGAAAACAAAGAAAGCGATTGTTCAGTTAACAGAAGACTCAGCAGAGATTGAAATCTTCCAGGGACTGTAAGAACAAACTGATTAAACGGTGCAATTCCGTGACACTAATAATTAGAAGTAACGAAAGGAGATAGAGTAATGGGAATTAAAACATACCGCCCATATACACCATCCAGAAGACATATGACCGGTTCTGATTTCTCAGAAATCACAAAGACAACTCCGGAAAAATCCTTAGTTGTATCTTTGAATAAGACAGCCGGACGTAACAATCAGGGTAAAATTACTGTAAGACACCGCGGAGGCGGAGTTAAGAGAAAATATAGAATTGTGGATTTTAAACGTAAAAAAGACGGAATCCCGGCTACTGTAATCGGAATTGAATACGATCCGAACAGAACAGCTAACATCGCATTGATCTGTTATGCAGACGGCGAGAAAGCATACATCCTTGCACCGGAAGGACTTAAGGATGGAATGAAAGTTATGAACGGACCGGAAGCGGAAGTACATGTAGGAAACTGCCTGCCGCTCAGCTGCATCCCGGTTGGTACACAGATCCACAACATTGAGCTTCATCCTGGAAAAGGCGGACAGATGGTTCGTTCCGCAGGAAACAGTGCTCAGTTAATGGCTAAAGAAGGTAAATATGCAACACTTCGTCTTCCTTCAGGCGAAATGAGAATGGTTCCGATCGAATGCCGCGCATCAGTTGGTGTAGTTGGTAATGGTGATCACAACCTGGTAAATATTGGTAAAGCAGGACGTAAACGTCATATGGGTATCAGACCTACAGTTCGTGGATCTGTAATGAACCCGAATGACCATCCACATGGTGGTGGTGAAGGTAAGACTGGAATTGGTCGTCCGGGTCCGTGCACACCTTGGGGTAAACCGGCACTTGGCCTTAAGACTCGTAAGAAAAACAAACAGTCTAATAAGCTGATCATCAGAAGAAAAGACGGTAGAGGAATCAAATAGTTAATTTTGAAGGAGGTTATAACCTATGGCTCGTTCACTTAAAAAAGGACCATTTGCAGATGCAAGTCTGCTGAAAAAAGTGGAAGCAATGAACGCATCAGGAGACAAGGGTGTTATTAAAACATGGTCTCGCCGTTCTACAATCTTCCCGATTATGGTTGGACATACAATTGCAGTTCATGACGGAAGAAAACACGTTCCGGTATATGTAACAGAGGATATGGTTGGACACAAACTCGGAGAGTTCGTTGCAACCAGAACCTACAGAGGACATGGAAAAGACGAAAAGAAATCCAAAGTTAGATAATATTTAACGTATTGAAAGGAGGTTTCATCCCATGGCAAAAGGACATAGAAGTCAAATTAAGAGAGAAAGAAATGCAAATAAAGACACCAGACCATCAGCTAAGTTATCTTACGCTAGAGTCTCTGTTCAGAAAGCATGCTTCGTATTAGATGCCATCAGAGGTAAGGATGTACAGACAGCGCTTGGTATTTTGACATATAACCCAAGATACGCTTCAAGCATTATAAAGAAATTATTAGAGTCAGCAATTGCTAATGCTGAAAACAACAATGGTATGAATGTTGAAAACCTTTATATCGAGGAATGTTACGCAAATAAAGGACCAACAATGAAGAGAATCAGACCGAGAGCACAGGGCAGAGCTTACAGAATCGAAAAGAGAATGAGTCATATTACACTTGTGCTGAATGAAAGATAAGGAGGACAATCATGGGACAGAAAGTTAATCCTCATGGCTTGAGAGTCGGTGTTATCAAAGACTGGGACTCAAAATGGTATGCAGAGAAAGATTTCGCTGATTACCTGGTAGAAGACCATAAAATCAGAGTATTTCTTAAAAAGAAATTATATAGTGCCGGTGTTTCTAAGATTGAAATCGAAAGAGCATCTGACCGTGTGAAGATTATTATTTATACTGCTAAACCGGGTGTCGTAATCGGTAAAGGCGGTTCAGAGATTGAAAAAGTAAAAGCTGAACTTCAGAAAATGACGGATAAAAAAGTTATCGTTGATATCAAAGAAGTGAAGAGACCGGATAAGGACGCACAGTTAGTAGCTGAGAATATTGCACAGCAGCTGGAAAACCGTATTTCATTCCGTCGTGCAATGAAGTCCTGCATGTCCAGAACTATGAAAGCAGGAGCGCTTGGTGTTAAGACTTCTGTATCAGGACGTCTTGGCGGAGCTGATATGGCTCGTACAGAGTTCTACAGTGAAGGAACGATTCCGCTTCAGACATTAAGAGCAGACATTGACTATGGCTTCGCTGAAGCAGACACAACTTATGGAAAAGTTGGTGTTAAGGTATGGGTATACAAAGGCGAAGTACTTCCAACAAAGGCAAGTAAGGAAGGGAGCGATAAATAATGTTAATGCCAAAAAGAGTAAAACGTAGAAAACAGTTCCGTGGCTCCATGAAGGGTAAAGCATTAAGAGGAAACAAGATCACGAACGGTGAATATGGTCTTGTGGCAATGGAACCATGTTGGATCAAATCCAATCAGATCGAAGCTGCCCGTATTGCTATGACACGTTACATCAAGCGTGGTGGTAAAGTTTGGATTAAGATTTTCCCGGATAAACCAGTAACAACAAAACCGGCTGAAACTCGTATGGGTTCTGGTAAAGGAACTCTTGAATACTGGGTAGCAGTTGTTAAGCCAGGACGTGTTATGTTTGAGCTGTCAGGAGTACCTGAAGAAGTTGCAAGAGAAGCACTTCGTCTGGCTATGCACAAGTTACCATGCAAATGTAAAATCGTTTCTCGTGCAGATTTAGAAGGCGGTGATAACAGTGAAAATTAAGACATTCGTAGAAGATTTAAAAGCAAAATCAGTTGCGGAGCTGAACGAAGAATTAGTAGCTGCTAAAAAGGAACTCTTTAACCTGAGATTCCAGAACGCAACAAACCAGTTAGATAATACAAGCAGAATCAAAGAAGTCAGAAAGAACATCGCAAGAATTCAGACAGTGATTACTGAAAAAGGCAACGAATAAGCAGCGTAGCTTAGAGTGTTCTAGAAAGGAGCAAAACCGTGGAAAGAAACCTGAGAAAAACGAGAGTTGGTAAGGTTGTAAGCAACAAGATGGATAAGACAATCGTTGTTGCAGTAGAAGACCATGTAAAACATCCGCTTTACAATAAGATCGTAAAAAGAACTTATAAATTAAAAGCGCATGATGAAGAGAATAAATGCAATATTGGCGATAGAGTAAAAGTTATGGAAACAAGACCGTTATCGAAAGATAAGAGATGGAGACTTGTTGAAATCGTAGAAGAAGTTAAATAGTTTGGCTTTGAATAAGTATAAGGAGGTTTACCTGCATGATACAGCAAGAAAGCAGATTAAAAGTAGCTGACAACACAGGTGCTAAAGAATTACTCTGTATCCGTGTATTAGGCGGTTCTACAAGAAGATATGCAGCAATCGGCGATGTGATCGTTGCGTCTGTTAAAGATGCAACACCAGGCGGCGTTGTTAAAAAAGGTGATGTAGTAAAAGCTGTTGTAGTTCGTACTGTAAACAGCACACGTCGTAAAGATGGTTCTTACATCAGATTCGACGAGAATGCTGCAGTAATTATAAAAGATGACAAAAACCCAAGAGGAACTCGTATTTTTGGACCTGTAGCCAGAGAACTTCGTGAGAAACAGTTTATGAAAATTGTTTCCCTGGCTCCGGAAGTACTGTAAGGAGGTTCGAATATGTCAACAATGAAGATCAAGAAAGGTGATACTGTTAAAGTAATCGCCGGAAAAGACAAAGACAAAGAAGGCAAAGTAATCGCTGTTAATAAAAAAGACGGAACTGTCCTTGTGGAAAATGTTAACATGAGAACAAAACATACAAAACCGAGCGCTTCCAATCCGGAAGGTGGAATCATCCATCAGGAAGGACCGATCGATGCGTCCAACGTAATGTATGTGCACAAGGGAGAAGCCACAAGAGTTGGTTTTAAACTTGAAGGAGACAAGAAAGTTCGTTTTGCTAAATCAACAGGCGAAGTGATTGATTAATTCGAGGAAGGAGGTCCAGAGCTTTGAGTAGACTGAAAGAACAGTACCAGAATGAGATCGTTGATGCAATGATCAAGAAATTTGGTTATAAGAATATTATGGAAGTGCCAAAACTCGATAAAGTTGTAATCAACATGGGTGTTGGCGAAGCAAAAGATAATGCAAAAGCATTAGACTCAGCAGTAGCTGATATGGAAAAAATTACCGGACAGAAAGCGGTTCTTACAAGAGCTAAGAAATCTGTTGCTAACTTCAAAATCCGTGAAGGTATGGCAATTGGATGCAAGGTTACATTAAGAGGCGAGAAGATGTATGAATTCGTTGATCGTCTGATCAACCTTGCACTGCCGCGAGTTCGTGACTTTAGAGGAGTTAACCCGAACGCATTTGACGGAAGAGGAAATTACGCTCTTGGAATCAAAGAGCAGCTGATCTTCCCTGAAATCGAGTACGATAAAGTGGATAAAGTAAGAGGTATGGATGTTATCTTCGTTACAACTGCAAGAACTGACGAAGAAGCTCGTGAATTATTAACACAGTTCAACATGCCATTCACAAAGTAAGGAGGAAATTTTCATGGCAAAGACAGCAATGAAACTGAAACAGCAGCGCAAACAGAAATTCTCTACAAGAGAATACAATCGCTGCAGAATCTGCGGACGTCCACATGCATATTTAAGAAAATATGGAATCTGCCGTGTATGCTTCCGTGAACTGGCATACAAGGGTGAAATTCCGGGCGTTAAGAAAGCAAGTTGGTAGAAAAGGAGGACAATCCAGATGACTATGAGTGATCCAATTGCAGATATGCTTACAAGAATCCGTAATGCAAATACTGCAAAACATGATACAGTTGATGTTCCGGCATCTAAAATGAAAATCGCTATTGCAGATATTCTTCTGAATGAGGGATATATTGCAAAATACGATATCGTAGAAGAAGGCAGCTTCAACACAATCCGCATCACATTAAAATACGGTGCAGATAAAAATGAGAAAGTTATTTCTGGTCTGAAGAAAATCTCTAAACCGGGTCTTCGCGTTTACGCTGGTAAAGACGAACTCCCGAAGGTACTCGGAGGACTTGGAACAGCTATTATTTCTACAAATCAGGGAGTCATTACTGATAAAGAAGCAAGAAAACTTGGCGTGGGCGGAGAAGTTCTTTGCTTTATCTGGTAATATAAAGTAGCAACTGAAAACAGAATGAGCACAGCACTCATTCCGAGAATGTAAGTGTAGGAGGTAAAAGGCATGTCACGTATTGGAAGACATCCGGTAGCGATCCCGGCAGGTGTAACTGTTGAAATCGCAGAGAATAATGTAGTGACCGTTACAGGTCCAAAAGGAACTCTCGTTAGAGAACTTCCGGTTGAAATGGAAATCAAAAAAGAAGGCGACGAAGTTGTAGTAACAAGACCGAATGACTTAAAGAAGATGAAATCTTTACATGGTCTTACAAGAACTCTTATTAATAACATGGTGATTGGTGTAACAGAAGGTTATCAGAAAGTTCTTGAGATCAACGGTGTTGGTTACAGAGCAGCAAAATCTGGAAATAAATTAACATTGAGTTTGGGATACTCTCACCCGGTTGAGATGGAAGATCCAGAAGGAATTGAAACGGTTCTTGAAGGACAGAACAAAATCATCGTTAAGGGAATTAGCAAAGAAAAAGTTGGCCAGTATGCAGCTGAAATCAGAGATAAGAGAAGACCGGAACCTTACAAAGGTAAAGGTATCAAATATGCTGATGAAGTTATTAGACGTAAAGTTGGTAAGACTGGTAAAAAATAAGTAAGGAGAGTGTGAACAAATGGTTAGTAAAAAATCTAGAAGCGAAGTTCGTGAAAATAAGCATAGAAAATTACGCAACCGTTTCAGCGGAACAGCTGAAAGACCGCGTCTTGCTGTGTTTAGAAGTAATAATCATATGTATGCTCAGATCATTGACGATACTGTTGGAAATACTCTTGTCTCAGCTTCCACTCTTCAGAAAGATGTAAAAGCTGAACTGGAAAAGACCAACAACGTTGAAGCAGCAGCATACCTTGGAACTGTTATTGCAAAGAAGGCATTGGAAAAAGGTATTACAACAGTTGTATTTGACAGAGGTGGATTCATCTACCACGGAAAAATTAAAGCATTAGCAGACGCAGCTAGAGAAGCTGGTTTGAATTTCTAGTAAGGAGGCGCACACATGAAACAGGAACGTATTGATGCTAAACAGTTAGAACTTACCGAAAAAGTAGTATCAATTAAACGTGTTACCAAAGTTGTTAAGGGTGGTCGTAACATGAGATTCACAGCTTTAGTAGTTGTCGGAGATGGAAACGGCCATGTTGGTGCAGGTTTAGGAAAGGCAGCAGAAATTCCGGAAGCGATCCGCAAAGGAAAAGAAGATGCCATGAAGAAACTCATCACAGTAACATTAGATGAAAATGAAAGTATTACACATGACTATATCGGAAAATTCGGAAGTGCTTCTGTACTTCTGAAGAAAGCTCCGGAAGGTACCGGTGTTATCGCTGGTGGACCGGCTCGTGCCGTTATCGAGCTTGCCGGAATCAAGAACATTCGTACAAAATCTCTTGGTTCAAACAATAAGCAGAATGTAGTACTTGCTACAATCAATGGTTTAAGTGAACTGAAAGCTCCAGAAAAAGTAGCTAAACTTCGCGGAAAATCTGTTGAAGAGATTTTAGGCTAAGGAGGAGATTACAGATGGCAAATTTGAAAATCACATTAGTGAAATCTACAATCGGTGCTGTTCCGAAACATAAAAAAACAGTAGAAGCTTTAGGGCTGAGAAAAGTAAATAAAACAGTTGTATTGCCGGATAATGCTGCAGTCAGAGGAATGGTGCAGCAGGTAAGACATCTGGTAAAAGTTGAAGAAGAAGCATAAATCTTATAGATAAGGAGGTGTCACAATGGACTTATCAAATTTAAGACCTGCTGACGGAGCAAAACATAGCGATAATTTCAGAAGAGGCCGTGGACACGGTTCAGGAAATGGTAAGACAGCCGGAAAAGGACACAAAGGTCAGAAAGCCCGTTCTGGAGCAACCAGACCAGGTTTCGAAGGTGGTCAGATGCCATTATACAGACGTATTCCTAAGAGAGGTTTCACATGCAGAAACTCTAAGACAATCGTAGGAATTAATGTCAGTGCTTTAGAAGTATTTGAAAATGATTCAGTTGTTTCCGTTGAGACTTTGATCGAGGCAGGAATCGTTAAGAATCCTAGAGATGGTGTTAAAATTCTTGGAAATGGAGAGTTAACCAAAAAGCTTACTGTTCAGGCAGATGCATTTAGTGCAGGTGCTGTAGAAAAGATTGAAGCAGTTGGTGGAAAAGCAGAGGTGATCTAATGCTACAGACATTCCGTAAGGCATTTCAAATTGAAGATATACGGAAAAAAATACTGTATACCCTTGCGATGTTGTTTGTAGTACGCCTCGGGTCACAACTCCCTACCCCGGGAGTTGACCCGAACTACATTAAGGATTTCTTTGCAAATCAGACCGGTGAAACATTTAATTTCTTTAATGCTTTCACCGGTGGTTCTTTTGAACAGATGTCCGTTTTCGCATTGAGTATTACACCGTATATTACTTCTTCCATTATCATGCAGCTCCTCACGATTGCAATTCCGAAATTGGAAGAGATGCAGAAAGAGGGAGAAGACGGAAGAAAGAAAATTGCTACGATTACACGTTATGTAACAGTTGGTCTGGCTCTGATTGAATCAACTGCCATGGCAGTTGGTTTTGGACGTCGGGGACTTCTGGAAGAATACAATTTTGTAAATGCAGCAATCGTAGTTCTGACACTGACAGCTGGTTCTGCATTCTTGATGTGGATAGGTGAGAGAATTACGGAGAAGGGCGTAGGAAACGGAATTTCTATCGTTCTTTTAATTAATATTCTGTCGCGTGTACCAAGTGATCTGACTACGTTGTATGAAACTTTTGTCAAAGGTAAAGGCCTTGCAAAAGGTGGGCTTGCGGCGCTTATCATTCTGGCAATTATTCTTGCACTTGTAGTGTTTACAGTTGTGCTGCAGGATGCAGAAAGAAGAATTCCGGTTCAGTATTCTCAGAAAGTACAGGGAAGAAGAAGTGTTGGCGGACAGTCAACAAATATTCCGCTTAAAGTAAATACAGCAGGAGTTATTCCGGTTATTTTTGCTTCATCTATTATGCAGTTTCCAATTGTAATTGCTTCTTTTTTAGGAAAAGGCAATGGAACTGGCATTGGAAGTGAAATACTTCGTGGATTAAATTCAGGAAACTGGTGTAACCCGTCTCATCTTCAATATTCATGGGGATTGATCGTATACATTGCATTGACAGTATTTTTTGCATATTTCTATACGAGCATTACATTTAACCCACTTGAAATTGCGAATAATATGAAGAAAAGCGGCGGATTTATTCCAGGTATTCGTCCTGGTAAGCCTACTGTAGATTATCTGACGAAGATTTTAAATTATATTATCTTTATCGGTGCGTGTGGTCTTGTAATTGTGCAGGTGATTCCGTTCTTCTTTAATGGAGTATTTGGAGCGCAGGTATCGTTCGGTGGAACATCTTTGATCATTATTATTGGTGTTGTACTTGAAACTGTGAAACAAATTGAATCACAGATGCTCGTACGAAACTATACAGGATTTTTAAATAACAAAGGAAATGCAATGAAGAACAGTTTCCTTGGATTTTAGAACACAGTGGCTCGTTGTTGTTTATCATTACATAATAGATAAATTGCAACGAGCTATTTGAACATGTTAAAAAAGGAGGTAGCAGTATGAAGATTATTATGTTAGGTGCTCCTGGAGCAGGAAAAGGAACTCAGGCTAAGAAAATAGCGGCAAAATATGGAATTCCGCATATTTCAACCGGAGATATTTTCAGGGCAAATATCAAAAACGGTACGGAACTTGGAAAGAAAGCAAAGACTTATATGGATCAGGGACTTCTCGTTCCGGACGAACTTGTTGTGGATCTTGTAGTAGATCGTGTCAATCAAGAAGATTGTGAGAATGGATATGTACTTGACGGTTTTCCGAGAACAATTCCTCAGGCAGAAGCACTGGATAAAGCGCTTGCTGCCCAGGGACAGAAAATGGATTATGCTATCGATGTAGATGTTCCGGATGAAAATATTGTTCGCCGCATGGGCGGAAGACGCGCCTGTGTGGGATGTGGCGCTACATATCATCTTGAATATGCACCGACCAGACAGGAAGGAATTTGTGATGTATGTGGCGGTGAATTAATTCTGCGTGATGATGATAAACCGGAGACTGTTCTGAAACGTCTTGGCGTATATCATGAACAGACACAGCCGCTGATCGAGTATTATACGAATCAAGGCATTTTAAAAACTGTAGATGGAACAGTAGATATGGAAGACGTATTTGCTGCCATTGTTTCTATCTTGGGAGAATAGCTCATGGCAATTACGATTAAATCAGAAAGAGAAATTGAACTGATGACCCAGGCCGGAAGGATTCTGGAAATCGTACATGAGGAGATGGAAAAAGCATTAAAGCCGGGAATGACAACACTGGACATTGATGCAATTGGAGAGGAAGTGATTCGCAGCTACGGCTGCGAACCTTCTTTCCTGAATTATAACGGGTATCCTGCATCTATCTGCGTATCGGTTAATGAAGAAGTTGTTCATGGAATTCCATCACGAAATCGGATCATTCAGGAGGGAGACATTGTAAGTCTGGATGCGGGACTTATTTATAAGGGGTATCATTCAGATGCGGCAAGGACGCATGCAGTAGGAGAAATCAGTGAAGAAGCAAAAAAACTGATCGAAGTGACCAGACAAAGCTTTTTTGAAGGAATAAAATATGCAAAAGAAGGCAATTATTTATTTGAGATTTCCGGTGCAATAGGAAGATATGCTGCCGGATTTGGTTATGGAGTAGTAAGGGAACTTTGCGGACACGGAATCGGAACCCACCTGCATGAAGATCCTGAAATCCCGAACTTTCCGATGATGAGACGCGGACCTAAATTAAAAGCCGGAATGACCCTTGCGATCGAGCCTATGATCAATCTTGGTACTGAGAAAGTCAGATGGCTGGATGATGATTGGACGGTTGTGACGCGAGATGGGAAGCTTTCGGCACATTATGAGAATACAGTGCTGATTACAAAGGGAGAGCCCATACTTTTGACACTTGGCGGCAAAATAAAGTAAGTCTGTGTAACATGATGAGGCGCGAAGATATGGAAAGATGGGAAGAAGGTATGCTTGCCAGGTCACTGGCGGGGCATGATAAAGAAAAAGTTTATGTCATTACTAAGATAGAAGATGCATATGTATATCTGTCAGACGGAAAAAACAGAAAAACAGATAATCCAAAAAAGAAAAAGAAAAAGCATGTGCAGCTTATTCGGATAAAACATGAAATTAATTCAGCAGATGATGAAAAAGTAAAAAGGATATTGAAAGAGTACAGTAAATCACTGACAGGAATGAAGGAGGAATCTTAATATGTCAAAGGCAGATGTAATTGAAATTGAAGGGACGGTTGTTGAAAAACTTCCAAACGCAATGTTTCAGGTAGAACTCGAAAATGGTCATCAGGTCCTGGCACATATCAGCGGAAAGCTTCGTATGAATTTTATTAAAATTTTACCGGGAGATAAAGTAACATTGGAACTTTCGCCATATGATTTATCAAAAGGAAGAATTATCTGGAGAGATAAGTAAAATAACTATTGACTTTATATTTTGTGTAATGCTATAATATTAGGCGAACTGCTGTCGGGTATTAATAGACAGTGGTGGGAAAATGCAAACTGGCAAGGTATGAAAGGAGGATTTGACATGAAGGTTAGATCATCAGTAAAACCGATTTGCGAAAAATGCAAAGTTATCAAGAGAAAAGGAAGCGTCAGAATTATCTGCGAAAATCCGAAACATAAACAGCGTCAGGGATAATGACGAATGTTTATAATGAATTAGGCGGCTGATAGCACGATACGCCTGGAAGTGTGTAGGGCGTTGGATGCTATTTCAAATATACAGGGAAACACCCCATCTGCCATAAAGCTAAAGCGGTGGTTTCAAGTATATTGCTTACAATACCGGCGGTCATTAGCCGATAGATCGGTTGCCGGAAAGGATGCGAATACCGACGCATCTGGGCTGGTATATCGGACAAGTCATGTAAGGTGAAGGAATGTCCGGTAGGGTGCTTTTGATAACGGGATACCCTCAGCCTCAATTTAAGACAGTATCAAAAAATGAATCAAATGGAGGAAATCACAAATGGCTCGTATTGCAGGTGTAGACTTACCAAGAGACAAACGTGTAGAAATCGGATTGACTTATATCTACGGAATCGGTAGAACAAGTTCAAACCGTATTCTTGCAGAAGCTGGAGTTAATCCAGATACCCGCTGCAGAGACTTAACAGATGACGAAGTTAAGAAAATCAGTGCAGTAATCGACGAAACTCAGATGGTAGAAGGTGATCTCCGCAGAGAGATCGCGCTGAACATCAAGAGACTTCAGGAAATCGGATGCTATAGAGGAATCCGTCACAGAAAAGGACTTCCTGTTCGTGGTCAGAAGACAAAGACGAATGCAAGAACAAGAAAAGGTCCGAAGAGAACAGTTGCAAACAAAAAGAAATAATTTGAGAAACAGATAACAGTATAATAGGAAAGTGTAGGTTAGTTTTATTATGGCTAAAAAAGTTACAAAAAAAGTGACAAAAAAACGTGTCAAGAAAAACGTTGAACGCGGACAGGCACATATCCAGTCATCTTTCAATAATACAATCGTTACTTTGACAGATGCTCAGGGAAATGCTTTATCATGGGCAAGTGCAGGTGGTCTGGGATTTAGAGGTTCAAGGAAATCTACTCCTTATGCAGCTCAGATGGCAGCAGAGACGGCAGCTAAAGCAGCTTTAGTTCATGGTCTTAAATCAGTAGATGTATTCGTAAAAGGACCTGGTTCAGGAAGAGAAGCAGCAATCCGTGCACTTCAGGCATGCGGAATTGATGTAACAAGCATCAGAGACGTAACACCGGTACCGCACAATGGATGCCGCCCACCGAAGAGAAGAAGAGTCTAGTCGAATTATTATAGGAGGATAAAGAGCATGGCAGTAAATAGAGTTCCGGTTCTGAAAAGATGCCGTTCATTAGGAATGGATCCGGTATATTTAGGAATTGATAAAAAGTCTAACAGACAGTTGAAAAGATCTAATAGAAAAATGAGCGAGTATGGTCTGCAGTTACGCGAGAAGCAGAAAGCTAAATTTATCTATGGTGTATTAGAGAAACCTTTCAGAAACTACTTTGAAAGAGCAGATCGTATGAAAGGTATGACAGGTGATAACCTGATGGTTCTTCTTGAATCAAGACTGGATAACGTAATTTTCCGTCTCGGATTTGCCAGAACAAGACGTGAAGCAAGACAGATTGTGGATCATAAGCATGTACTTGTGAATGGAAAACAGGTAAACATTCCATCATACCAGATCAAAGCCGGTGATGTTATCGAAATCAAAGAAGGAAAGAAGAGCCTTCAGAGATACAAAGACATTATGGAAGTGACTGCTGGACGCATGGTTCCGGATTGGCTTGAAGCAGATCCGGAAGCTTTAAAGGGAACGGTAAAAGAACTTCCGCTTCGCGAAGCAATTGATGTTCCGGTAGACGAAATGATGATTGTCGAGTTATATTCTAAATAAAACGCATTCATTTAAGAAGATGCAGTACTTAACGAACCTGATTTTCGGGTTCGTTAAGGTGCTGTTGAAAAGAATACCCGGCTATCCTGCAGGGAGGAGGGTCCGGGACAAAGCAACCCTCAACATTCAAAAACCCATAAGGAGGGACCAAAATAGTGTTTGATTTTAATAAACCAAATATTGAAATTACAGAAATTTCTGAAGATAAAAAATATGGCAGATTCGTAGTAGAACCTTTGGAAAGAGGATATGGTACGACGTTGGGTAACTCTTTGAGAAGAATTATGCTTTCTTCTTTACCGGGTGCAGCAATCAGCCAGATTAAAATCGACGGTGTACTGCATGAATTCAGCTCCATTCCTGGAGTTAAGGAAGATGTAACTGAAATCATCATGAATTTGAAATCCCTGGCAATCAAGAATACTTCCGAAACAGATGAACCGAAAACGGCTTATATTGAGTTTGAAGGTGAAGGTGTCGTAACGGGAGCAGATATTCAGGCTGATTCTGATATTGAAATCATGAATCCTGATACAGTGATTGCTACATTGAATGGCGGAACTGACAGCAAGCTTTACATGGAACTGACCATTACAAAGGGAAGGGGATATGTGGGCGCTGACAAGAATAAGACGGAAGATATGCCGATTGGCGTGATTCCGATTGATTCCATTTACACCCCGGTTGAACGTGTAAACCTTACAGTACAGAATACGCGTGTTGGCCAGATCACAGATTTTGATAAGCTTACGTTGGATGTATGGACTAATGGAACACTTTTGCCGGATGAAGCAGTCAGTCTGGCAGCAAAAGTACTCAATGAACATCTGAAATTATTTATTGATCTTTCTGAAGTAGCTCAGGCTGCAGAAGTTATGATTGAAAAAGAAGATGATGAAAAAGAAAAAGTACTTGAAATGAGTATTGATGAACTTGAACTTTCAGTACGTTCATACAATTGTCTGAAGAGAGCAGGTATCAATACGGTAGAAGAACTTACAAACAGAACGCCTGAAGATATGATGAAAGTTCGTAACCTCGGACGTAAATCACTCGAAGAAGTTCTGGCTAAATTAAAAGAACTTGGCTTGGAATTAAGTCAGGGAGAGGAATAGAGCATATGGCTCTGCCTTTCAGGTAACTATCTGGCTAGTAAGCCCGATGAAAGCATAACCAGATGGCATATCCCGGTAAGTCCAAAGAAGCACGTGATATGTCCCAAATAAATGGAGGATTAAGAAAATGGCAAAATATAGAAAACTTGGCAGAACATCAAGTCAGAGAAAAGCTTTATTAAGAAATCAGGTAACGATGTTACTTCAGCATGGAAAGATCAAAACAACAGAAGCTAAGGCAAAAGAAATCCGCAAGATCACAGAAGGCCTGATTGCTCTTGCTGTAAAAGAAAAAGATAATTATGAAGAAGTAACTATCAAAGCGAAAGTTGCAAGAAAAGACAAAGACGGAAAGAGAGTAAAAGAAGTTGTTGACGGTAAGAGAGTAACCGTTTACGATGAAGTTGAAAAGACAATCAAAAAGGATAATCCGTCACGACTTCATGCAAGACGTCAGATGCTCAAAGTTCTTTATCCTGTAACAGAAGTACCGACTGCTGCAGCAGGAAGAAGAAAAAATACGAAAGAAGTAGATCTTGTAGATAAACTGTTTACAGAAATTGCGCCGAAATATGCAGATCGTAATGGTGGATATACAAGAATTATTAAAATTGGACAGCGTAAAGGTGACGCTGCAATGGAAGTTCTTATCGAATTAGTATAGAACTTAACTATAAAAATGTGACCGCATATCATAATGATGTGCGGCCTTTTCAAATTTGAAATAATATTTGCGAAAGGGTGAACCTTGATGAAATGGAAAACAGCTGCTCTTATGACGGCAATATGTTTAGCCTTTGCAATTTCAAAAATTGGACTTGGATGCACTGGAGAACGAAGAAATGGAAGTGGACAGCAGGAAGAATTTGATTATCTAATAACGGTAGGAATGGTTCAGGGAGGAGAGGACTCTGCGTGGAAAGAGGCAAATACAGAATCTTTTCAATCAATCTTTACAGAGGAAAACGGATATAGATTTTTATTTAAGGATGCCGGAAATGATCAGGAAAAACAGATTGAGGCTATTCGTGCATTTGCGGAAGAAGGCGTGGACTATATTTTGTTGAATCCGGTTGCGGAAATGGGATGGGAAGAAGCACTGGAAGACGTAAAACGCGCTGGAAGTTCCGTTATTCTTGTCAATCAGCAGATTGATGAAAGCGATGCTTCCATGTATGAATGCTGGATTGGAAGTAACTATGAAGAACAAGGTAAACAGGCACTGAAATGGCTTGAAGATCATCTGGATAAAGAAGATAAAGCCGAGGACGAAGAAGAATTGGACATTGCGATGATTCAGGGGAGTATCGGTTCGCCGGAGCAAATGGAGAGAGCGGAAGGATATCAGAAAATACTCGGAAAGCATTCAAACTGGAGAATCGTAGGACAGCAAACAGCTGAAAATGATAGAACAACTGCAAAAGAAGTCATGTTGATGTTTCTTGAAAATGAGGATAAAATAGATGTTGTTATAGCGGAAAACGATCAAATGGCCATGGGCGTAATTGATGCACTGGGAGAAAAAAATATGAGTTCAGGATCGGGCGGGGATGTCATTCTAATTTCTTTTGATGCGAGTAGAGAAGGCCTTGAAGCAGTGCAGGAAGGGAAAATCAATATATCTTTTGAATGTACACCTTTTCTAGCACCCAAAACAGCTGAAATTATTCAAAAATTAGAGGCAGGAATCAATATTGATAAAAAGCAATATGTGAAAGAAAGCTATTACGATATCAATAACGATCTTGAAGAAGTTATAGAAAAAAGATCATATTAAACTCTTTATTTCACATTCTTGACTACGAAGAACTGTATGCTTATAATAAAACTAGCTTGTAAAATCATTTTGAGTATGAAAAAAGGAGAATGTTAATATGAAAATAGGAGTTGCGAATGATCATTCTGCTGTTGACATGAAAAAACAGGTCGTCGAATACCTGGTTGAGAAAGGTTACGAAGTCATAAACTACGGAACAGATTCATATGAAAGCTGCAATTATCCCGAATACGGCGAAAAGATTGCGCATGCAGTTGTAAATGGAGAAGTTGAATTGGGAATTGCGATTTGCGGAACAGGTCTGGGAATTTCACTTGCTGCGAATAAAGTACATGGTATTCGGGCTGCCGTATGTTCGGAACCATATACAGCAAGAATGGCAAGAGAACATAATAATGCGAATATACTTGCATTTGGTGCAAGAGTCATTGGTATAGAGACTGCAAAGATGATTCTTGATGAGTGGCTGAATGCAGAATTCAAGGGCGGACGTCATCAGGATCGAGTGGATATGATCATGGCGATTGAAGAACGACAATAGAATAGTAGTTGATATAGGAATAGAATATAAAAACTAAGCTGCAGAGCATCTGGAAAATATAAGAGAGATGTTTTGTGGCTTTTTTAATAGAATTGTTTTGTATGTATGGATTAATACAGATTTTCTTAATAATATCATGTCAAGTAAAAAAAACGTAGAAATAATACTATAGTTTTTGTACATATTTTGATGTATTGCCGCGAAAAAAATAAAATATGTATGCATACAACTTATATACAAATAAATACAAGTTTAAAATTTGTACAAAAAGTTGTACTTGATTTTGTAATATATTACGTCTTGCTAAATGAAAAGTTGTGTTGTATATTAATACCATAAACAAAATTGATGAGACGGAAAACTATACAAATTCAACAAAAAATTTATAATCCGCTCATTAAGAGAATTTAAAGGAGGAAAAGAAGCATGAAAAAGAGAATTCTCAGTGTAGCTCTTGTAGCAGTTATGGCACTTTCGCTTGCGTTTACAGGATGCGGTAACAAGTCTGGAGAAGGTGGAAGCGGAGACAGCGGAAGCAAGACGGAGAATAATGGTAAAAAAGTAGGTGTAGCAATGCCGACTCAGAGCTCAGAGAGATGGATCAGAGACGGTAAGAACATGAAAGAAAAACTGGAGGGAATCGGATATGAAGTAGACCTTCAGTACGCAGAAGACGATGTTCAGGCACAGGTTTCTCAGATTGAGAACATGATTGCTAAAGGTGCTAATTGCCTGGTTGTTGCAGCTATCGACTCTTCAGCTCTGGTTAACGTACTTGCTCAGGCTAAGTCCAATGACATCCCGGTTATCGCTTATGACCGTCTGTTAATGGATACAGATGCAGTAAGCTACTATGCATCTTTCGATAATGAAGGTGTTGGTAGAAAGATTGGTGAATACATCGAAGAAAAAGCTGGACTTAAGACAGCCACAGAGCCTCAGACAATTGAATTCTTCATGGGATCTCCGGATGACAACAACGCAGTTCTTCTTCACAAAGGTGTTATGGGCGTCCTTCAGCAGTATCTTGACAATGGAATGCTTGTATGCAAATCAGGAAGAACATCATTCGAGGATACATGTATCTTAAGATGGTCTCAGGAAACAGCTCAGCAGAACTGTGAGAACTACTTATCAGGATTCTATGCAGACGAAGATCTTGACATCTGCTGCTCAGCATTTGATGGCTTCTCATATGGTATCAAAGCTGCTCTTGAAGGTGCTGGATATACTGAAGAAAACTGGCCAATCATCACAGGACAGGATGCAGAAGTTATGGCAGTTAAGAATATCATTGCTGGTAAACAGACAGCTACAATCTTCAAAGACACAGGACTTCTTGCAGAAAAATGTGTAACAATGGTTCAGGCAGTGCTTGAAGGAAAAGAACCGGAAATCAACGATACTGAAACATACGACAATGGCAAATTGGTTGTACCTTCTTACCTTTGCGAACCAGTAGCTCTTGATAAAGATAACTACAAAGAACTCGTAGTAGACAGTGGATACTACACAGAAGAAGAAATTCAGAACGCAGAATAATCTGAATAATGTTTAAGATAGGGCGGCGGCGATATTGCTGCCGCCCTGATTTTTGAAATCCTTATTACGAAGTAAGGTCCCTGGAAGTGATTCGGGGAACAGAAGAAACCTCAGGCATGAGCAGGGGGAGTTTGAGTTTGAAAACGAAGCCGCAAGGCTTTGGAAATATAAAAGAAAAGGAGCTGAGAAAATGTCTGATTACATTCTGGAAATGAACCATATCACCAAAGAATTCTCAGGCGTAAAGGCGTTGGACGATGTAAACCTTAAGGTTAAACGCGGTGAGATTCATGCACTTTGCGGTGAAAATGGTGCTGGAAAATCAACCTTGATGAATGTATTATCCGGTATCTATCCGTTCGGTACATATTCTGGTGATATCGTTTATAACGGAGAAATCGTGAAAAATCACAACATTAAGGACAGTGAGAAAAAAGGTATTGTAATTATTCATCAGGAACTTGCACTTAGCCCATATCTTTCTATCGCAGAAAACGTTTTTATGGGAAATGAGCAGACTTCTATGAAGGGAGTTATTGACTGGACACAGACGCATAATAAAGCCCAGGCAATGCTGGAAAAGGTTGGACTTTACAACGAAAATCTGGATGCGCCGATCAACACGTTGGGTGTAGGAAAGCAGCAGCTGATCGAGATTGCAAAAGCGCTTGCTAAAAAGGTTGATCTGTTGATTCTGGATGAACCGACTGCAGCATTGAATGATGAAGAAAGTGCACAGCTTTTGGAGATCATGCTGAAACTGAAAGAACAGGGAATTACATGTATCATCATCTCACACAAACTGAATGAGATCAGCTATGTCGCAGATGCTATCACTGTTATCCGTGATGGACACACGATTGAAACTCTTACAAAAGGAATTGATGATTTTTCAGAAGACCGTATCATTAAGGGAATGGTTGGCCGTGAGCTGACAAACCGTTATCCGGAAAGAAATCCGGAGGAATGCCCGATCGGAGATGTTGTCCTGGAAGTGAAAAACTGGAATGTATTCCATCCGGAAGATGCGAACCGTCAGGTACTGAAGAATGTGAATATTAAAGTTCGTGCAGGAGAGGTTGTAGGACTTGCTGGTCTGATGGGGGCAGGAAGAACTGAGTTCGCAATGAGTCTTTTCGGACGTGAGTATGGTCAGAAAATATCCGGACAGATTTTTATGCACGGAAAAGAAGTTAAGATCAAGAATGTAAGAGATGCAATCGCTAATAAGATTGCATATACTTCTGAAGACAGAAAGACATATGGACTTGTATTGATCAATGACATTAAATGGAACATGACATTGGCTGCCCTTCGTGGATTCTTCTCTAAGAATGGTATTGTAAATGCCAATGAAGAAGTGCTTGCGGCAGAGAAATACAAAAAGCTCATTAACATCAAAGCAAACTCCATTGACCAGGCGGTTGGTTCCTTGTCAGGTGGTAACCAGCAGAAAGTAGTTTTGTCGAAATGGATGTTGACAGAGCCGGATGTACTGATTCTGGATGAACCTACCCGTGGTATTGACGTTGGTGCAAAATACGAGATTTATTGTGCAATTAATGATTTGGCAAAGGCTGGAAAAGCGGTCATCGTTATCTCTTCTGAAATGCCGGAAATCATTGGAACCTGTGATAGAACCTATGTACTGAACGAAGGACAGATCGCAGGAGAATTATCAAAAGAAGAGTTATCTCAGGAAAAGATTATGAAATGCATTATGCAGCATAATAACAGGAAAGGGGAATAACAATGGAGAAGAAAAAAACAGTTAATCTTGATTTAAAGCAATTCGGTATGGTATTTGCTTTGATTGCAATTTATATTATCTTTTATTTCATGACAGGTGGAATTAATGCAACACCTATGAATATGAACAACCTGATCATGCAGAACAGTTACGTTGTCATTCTTGCAACCGGTATGCTGCTTTGTGTATTAACTGGTAACGTTGACCTTGGTGTTGGTTCTTATGTCGCACTCTGTGGTGCAATTGCTGCAAAATTGGTAGTTGAAAATGGCATGAGCATTCCGCTTGCTTTCCTTATTACTATCCTTGTTGGAACTGCTTTTGGTGCATTTAACGGATTTTTTATTGCCTACCTTGATATCCCGCCATTCGTAGTTACTCTGGCAGGTATGCTTATTGGCCGTGGTCTTACATACACACTTCTTGAATCAAAGACAGTAGGACCGCTTCCGGATGCATATGTAAAGGTTGGTGCTGGTTTCTTTATTACAAATAAAATCCAGATGGGATCAGGTACACTTGATATCGTATGTATTATCGTTGCAATTGTTGCAACAGCCCTGATCATTTTATCAGAATTAAAATCTATTAAGACAAGACAGAAATACGGTCTTGCAATTGTTACTCCATGGCAGACAATTGTAAAACTTGCAATTATCATTGCAATCGTATGGTTCTTCTTCTACAAACTTGCAAGATACAATGGTATTCCAATTGTGCTCATTATTATGGCTGTTATTGTTGGTATTTACCATTTCATTACAAGTAAGACGGTACCGGGTCGTCAGATTTATGCATTGGGTGGTAATGCAAAGGCTGCAAGACTTTCCGGTATTGATACCAGAAAAGTATTCTTCTGGGTATATACAAACATGGGATTCCTTGCAGCTATTGCTGGTATCGTATTATCAGCACGTAACGCATCCGCTACACCGAAGGCCGGCGACGGATTCGAGCTTGATGCGATCGCATCCTGCTACATCGGTGGTGCAGCGGCAGCCGGTGGTATCGGTACTGTAATCGGTGCTGTAGTCGGAGCATTCGTTATGGGTGTTTTGAACAATGGTATGTTCTTGATCGGACTTTCTACAGACCTTCAGAAAGTAGTAAAAGGTCTTGTACTTCTTGGAGCTGTAACATTCGATATACTTTCTAACAAGAAGAAAAAATAATTATTAAGATGAATGTCGGGCGAAGCTTGTCTGGGCTTCGCCCTGATACAAAGGGGGACAGATAACTATGGAAGAGTTACTGGCCAAATATGAAGAAATCTTAAGGTGGCTGAAAATGCGTTTGGAAAGCGGAGAATTGAAGCCCGGTGATCGCGTAGAATCGGAACATCAATTGTGCGCACATTTTCGTGTGAGCCGTCAGACAGTTCGCCATGCAATTGCACTTCTGGAAGAAGAAGGCATTGTGGAGAGGCGAAGAGGAAGTGGTACCTATATCAAAGCCACAGTAAATGTACAAGAAAAAGAAGAAAAAACCATGCAGGTTGCTGTTATGACAACCTATGTTCAGAAATATATTTTTTCTTCTATTATACAACAGATTGAGAATGAGTTATCCCGCGCGGGATATGGTTTGCAGATTTCTTTTACGAACAATGCGGTCGAAAAAGAAAGGTTTGTTTTGAAAAATATTTTGGAAAAGAATATGGTGGACGGCCTGATCGCTGAGACGACCAAGAGCGGACTTCCCAATCCAAATTTAGATATATACAGAAAAATTATGAATAAAGGAATCCCGGTTCTTTTTATTAATAGTTATTATCCGGGACTTGATATTCCGCATGTATCTTTGAATGATAAACTGGCAGGAAAGATGGTCACCAATCATCTCCTTAAGTGCGGACATCGTAATATCGGTGCGATTTTCAAGGCTGATGACGGGCAGGGACACCACAGATATGCCGGATATGTGGAAGCGTTGATGGAGGCAGATATCAAAATTAAAGGAATGCAGGTAATCTGGATCGATACGGAAGAAGTCAGACATATGAAGGAAGATGCAGGGTGGATCCTCAGACGATTGCAAGGATGTACTGCGTGTGTGTGCTACAATGATGAAGTGGCAACGAAGTTGGTTGCGGTCTGTCTCGAGCAGGGGATCCGGGTTCCGGAGGATTTGTCTATCATCGGAATTGATGATTCGGATCTGGCAAATTATTGTGAAGTTCCGCTTACTTCTGCAAAAAATCCAGTAAGAGATCTGGGTAAAATAGCAGCATTGGAAATGCTTGAAATGATGAAAGGAATGCCGGTACCAAAAGTGACTGAATTGGATCCTGAAATTGTGAATCGTAATTCAGTACGCCTGAGAGATGGATTTTAGAAGTTTAAAAGATTGAGAAGACGCAGGTCTTTCAAATAAAAAAAGAAAGGGAAAGGTGTTAACGCTATGAGTGATGTAAAGAATGCCATTTTAAATGGGAAAACCTCATTGGGAATTGAATTTGGTTCGACCCGTATTAAGGCAGTTCTGGTGGGGGAGGATAATGCACCGATTGCTTCCGGAAGCCATGAATGGGAAAACAGATATGTGGATGGAGTCTGGACCTACACGCTGGAGGATATATGGACCGGACTGCAGGATTGTTACAAGAATCTGACAGAGGATGTAAAGAAACAGTATGGAGTTGCTTTGGAGACTGTTGGCGCTATTGGATTCAGTGCAATGATGCATGGATATATGGCATTTGACAAGGACGGTGAACTTCTTGTTCCGTTCCGTACCTGGAGAAATACAATTACCGGTCCGGCTTCAGAAGAGTTGACGAAGTTATTTGACTTCCATATTCCGCAGAGATGGAGTATCGCTCATTTGTATCAGGCAATATTAAATGGCGAAGAACACGTAAAGGATGTAACATTCTTTACAACACTTGCCGGGTATATTCACTGGCAGCTTACAGGCGAGAAGGTACTCGGAGTTGGAGAAGCTTCCGGTATGTTCCCGATTGATATCGCTACCAGAAACTGGAATGAGAGAATGGTTGCATCGTTCGATGAGTTGGTTGCACCAAAAGGCTATCCGTGGAAATTGGAAGAAATTTTACCTAAGGTACTTCTTGCCGGTGAAAAAGCAGGTGCTCTTACCGAAAAAGGTGCGAAACTTCTGGATCCTACCGGAACACTGAAAGCCGGAATTCCGGTATGCCCGCCGGAAGGCGATGCGGGAACCGGTATGGTTGCTACAAACAGCGTGAAGGTACGCACAGGAAATGTTTCTGCCGGTACCAGTGTATTCGGAATGGTAGTTCTGGAGAAAGAACTTCAAAAAGTCCACGATGAAATTGATCTGGTGACGACTCCGGCAGGTGATCTTGTGGCAATGGTTCATTGCAACAACTGTACGTCTGACCTGAATGCATGGGTAGGAATTTTCAAGGAATTTGCTGAAGCATTTGGAATGGAAGTGGATATGAATAAACTGTTTGGTACACTTTATAACAAGGCTTTGGAAGGTGATGCTGATTGTGGCGGACTTCTGGCATACAATTATTTCTCAGGCGAGCACATTACAGGATTTGAAGAGGGACGTCCGTTATTCGTGCGTACACCGGACAGCAAGTTTAATCTGGCAAATTTCATGAGAGTAAATCTGTTTGCTTCTCTTGGAGTCCTGAAAACAGGAATGGATATTCTCCTGAAAGAAGAGGGAGTGAAGCTGGATGAAATCCTCGGCCACGGCGGACTTTTCAAGACAAAAGGCGTAGGACAGGGAATCCTTGCGGCAGCTCTTAATACGCCTGTTTCTGTTATGGAAACTGCAGGAGAAGGCGGTGCCTGGGGAATTGCTCTTCTGGCTTCTTACATGCTCAATAAGGAAGAAGGAGAAGCTCTGGATGCTTATCTTGCCAATAAAGTATTTGCTGGTCAGGCAGGAAGCAGAATGGAACCGAATCCAAAGGATGTAGAAGGCTTTGATGTATTCAGCAAGAGATACCTTGAAGGGCTTCCAATTGAAAGAGCAGCCGTTGACTCTCTGAAATAATATATTTTAAATGAGGAGGCGTAAAAGTGTTAGAACAACTGAAAAAAGAAGTATATGAGGCCAATATGTTACTGCCAAAATACGGTCTTGTAACATTTACATGGGGTAATGTAAGTGGAATAGACCGTGAAAGCGGGCTGTTCGTAATTAAGCCAAGTGGTGTGGAGTATGATAAACTGACCCCGGAAGATATGGTAGTCATGGATCTGGAAGGTAATAAAGTAGAAGGTCATTACAATCCTTCTTCTGATACAGCAACTCATCTGGAGCTTTATAAAGCGTTCCCGGATATGGGAGGAATTGTTCATACACATTCACCTTGGGCGACAAGCTGGGCTCAGGCAGGAAGAGGAATTCCTTGCTATGGAACGACTCATGCAGATTATATGTATGGAGAAATCCCGTGTGTTCGTAATCTGACCAAAGAAGAAATCGATGAAGCCTACGAAAAAAATACAGGTCTTCTAATCGTAGAACATTTTAAAGGAACAGAATATATGGCAATGCCGGCAGTACTCTGCAAAAACCATGGACCATTTTCGTGGGGGAAAGATGCACACGAAGCCGTACATAATGCGGTAGTATTGGAAGAAGTAGCAAAAATGGCAGCACGCTGTGAGATGATCAATCCGGATGTGAAACCGGCACCGCAGGAACTGCAAGACAAGCACTACTACAGAAAGCATGGTGCAAATGCCTACTACGGACAATAAACAAATAACAAATTTATGAACACGTGCCAAGCGTGTCGGAACTTTCTGAAAAATGAACAAAAAGGAGATTAATACTATGTTAGCATGCAAAGATTACAAATTTTGGTTTTGTACAGGTTCTCAGGATTTATATGGAGATGAATGCCTTGCACATGTAGCTGAGCATTCAAAAATTATTGTAAAGGCTTTAAATGATTCCGGAATTCTTCCATATGAAATCATCTGGAAACCAACCTTAATCACAAATGAAGTGATCAGAAAGACATTTAATGAAGCAAATACAGATGAAAATTGTGCGGGCGTTATTACATGGTGCCATACTTTCTCGCCGGCAAAATCATGGATTTTAGGTCTGAAAGAGCTCAGAAAACCGTTGCTTCATCTTCATACACAGTTCAATCGTGAAATCCCATATGATACGATTGATATGGATTTCATGAATGAGAACCAGGCTGCCCATGGAGACCGTGAATTCGGACATATTTTCACACGTCTGAACAAGAGCCGTAAAGTAATTATGGGATACTGGGAAGATAAGGATACACAGGAAAGAATCGCATCCTGGATGAGAACTGCAATTGGTGTTATTGAAAGCAGTCATGTTCGTGTAATGCGTATTGCAGATAACATGAGAAATGTAGCTGTAACAGAAGGTGATAAAGTAGAAGCGCAGATTAAGTTCGGTTGGGAAATTGATGCTTATCCGGTAAATGAAATTGCCGATGCCGTAAAAGATGTTGCACAGGGCGATATCGATGCATTGGTTGAAGAATACTATGATAAATATGAGATCCTTCTGGAAGGAAGAGATGAAGCTGAGTTCAGAAAACATGTAGCAGTACAGGCTCAGATTGAAGTGGGATTTGAGAAATTCCTGGAAGAGAAAAACTATCAGGCAATCGTTACACATTTTGGTGATCTGGGGGCTCTTCAGCAGTTACCGGGACTTGCAATTCAGAGATTGATGGAAAAAGGTTATGGATTTGGAGCGGAAGGTGACTGGAAGACCGCCGCTATGGTTCGTATCATGAAGATCATGACTCAGGGAATGAAGAACGCAAAAGGAACTTCTTTCATGGAAGATTATACCTACAATCTAGTTCCGGGAAAAGAAGGTATTCTGCAGGCTCACATGCTTGAGGTTTGCCCGACAATTGCAGATGGCCCGATCAGCATCAAATGTCAGCCGCTTTCTATGGGCAATAGAGAGGATCCGGCACGTCTTGTATTTACTTCAAAGACTGGTCCGGCTGTTGCAACATCACTCATTGACCTTGGCGACAGATTCCGCTTGATCATCAATGACGTAGAGTGCAAGAAAGTTGAAAAACCGATGCCGAAGCTTCCGGTTGCAACTGCATTCTGGACACCGCAGCCGAATCTGAAGACAGGTGCTGAAGCATGGATTCTTGCAGGTGGAGCACATCATACTGCATTCTCTTATGACCTGACTGCTGAGCAGATGGGAGACTGGGCAGAAGCAATGGGTATTGAAGCTGTTTACATTGATAAGGATACAACGATCAGAAACTTCAAGAATGAATTAATGTGGAATGAAGCTGCATTTAGAAAATAAGACGAAGATTTTGAAGGACGGATTATAAGTTGAAAATATCCAAAGAAAAAAGGAGTGGCATGATGCCACTCCTTTTTAAGTTTGCGCGCCATGGGCGCGCTCTAACGGGTGAAAGCCCCGAACATGCCCAGGTAGTGGGAAATGTATAGCCGAACAGCAAGGGCGTTAGCAACAGCTACAAAGTGGAGAAACTCAACCAACTCATCAGAGGGTGGATTAACTATTTCAAGATAGGAAGTATGAAAACACTCTGCAAAGAACTCGACGCAAACATTAGATTTCGATTGCGCAAGTGTATATGGAAGCATTGGAAGAACCCGCAAACAAGAGAACGTAACTTGATGAAGTTAGGAATAGATAAGAAAACAGCTCACAAAGCGGCTAACTGTAGCCGAGCATATGCACATGTATGCAGTTGTGGAGCAGTTAATATCGCTATAACAAACAAGAGACTAACCTCATTTGGATTAGTCTCCATGTTAGATTACTACACCGAAAGGTGTGTTACTTGTTAAATTGATTGAACCGCCGTGTACCGAACGGTACGCACGGTGGTGTGAGAGGTCGAGATTTCTCATTTAGAGAAATCTCTCCTACTCAATTTAAAAGAATACGTTTCCTCCTACAAGTACTCCGGCATGTCCACTCCAGGAAGCACGGAAGGAATAGCAGTCTTTAACAGCGGCGAGCCGCGCACCTCCAAGCGCATCCTGAGCAACCTGATAGCAGAGTGAAGCGGGACCTTTATTCAGTACCCGGTTCAGAGAGCCGTTCCAGGTAGGTGAGAACTGCCCTTTCTGGTAGATTACGCCGTAAAGTGTGTTGGGATAGCGATTGCTCTCCACGCGATTCATGACTACTGTGGCAACTGCGAGCAAAGCATCATAATCAGAGGATCCTGCCTCGCATTGAAGAAGAGCGGCAAATAAAACCAGATCATTTGTTTCGGCAGTGGTTGGCGGAACAATGATATTTCCGCTGCTGCCGGATGAATGCTGCTGTGACTGCTCTTTTTCTTTTAATGCGTCTTCCGCCGCAGCACGGGCTTCTTTGGCTTTTGCAAGTGCATCCGAGGAAGAGGCAAGTTCGCTGGACGTTGCTGAAATTGCAGAGTTTAATGCTTCTTTCTGATCATCCAGCTGGGTTTTCATCTTCTGGAGTTTTTCTTGTTCTTCTTTCAGTGAAACTTCTTTTGCTTTAACATTTTGATGTACTTCTTGTAATTCTTTAAGTTTTTCTCGGTCATATTCTGTGACATTTCGGACAAACTCTGTATTGTTTAAAAATTCCCCCATGCTTTGAGATGAGAATATAATTTCCAGAAGCGAAGTATTTCCAGCTTCATACATATATTTGATTCTCTTCTTCATTGCATCATACTGCATCTCTTCATTTACGCGGGCTGCGGCAAGATCGAGCTCCGCTTTCTTTACAGATGCATCTGTATCCTCAATTTTTGATGCGAGTTCTGAGATGTCCGAGCTTAAAGCATCCAGATCCTGATTTAAAGAGTTCAGCTTGTCTTCCAGATTAGAAGTCTGTTTTTCGAGACTCTCTACAGAATCTGTTGCGTAGATTACTGTATCGGCAGAGAATACAGTAATAGCGCAGGCAAGTGCAAGGCATGTCCTGGACAGCGCTTTTAACTTCTTTTTCATAACATATTTCCTTTCGTCAAAAATGAGTCTATAATATTATACTACAAATTGCTTTATTTAGCAAACTTTGTTATACTATGATATGAAAGTAAAAGAGCTGATATACAGGAAATCTTGAAAAATCGAGGAAAATGGAATAAAAATGAGTAAAATTAAAATGGTAGGTCTGGATTTGGATGGAACATTGCTGAATGACAGAAAAGAATTGACGGCGTATGCAAGGGATGTAATCTGCCGTGCTCTGGATGCGGGTGTAACTGTGCTTGTTGCAACGGGGAGACCGATTACAGGAATTCCAAAAGAATTGAAAGAGATACCGGGCATGCGTTATGCAGTGACTGCTAACGGAGGAAGAATTCTTGATATGCAGTATCAAAAGATACTTTATGAGAATCTTGTGCCATATGAAGATGCGATTCGGGTAGTGAAGATATTTGAAGAATATGACACAATGCGAGAGATTTATTTTGACGGGCAGGGATATGTGCAGGCGGATGAACTTGCAAAAATTGACCGGTATATCCTATCAAAACCGATGGCCGATTATATACGAAATACCCGTATCGTTGTTCCGAATCTTTGGGAGAAGATCATAGAAATGGATGGTCATGGCATGGATAAAGTGCACGCTTTATTTGCGAATACAGAGGAACAGAAGGCCGCGGCAAAGCGGATTGAAGATTGTGCGGATTCTCTTTCTATCAGCAGTTCTTTGGGAAGGAATCTGGAAATCAATGCGAAAGGAGTTAATAAGGGTGCAGGACTGCTTCGACTGGGAGAACTATTGAAAATTAAGGCGGAAGAAATAATGGCATGTGGCGACGGCAGCAATGATCTCGAAATGATTCGTATGGCGGGAGTAGGAGTTGCCATGGAAAACGGAACAAATGAGGTAAAGAATGCTGCTGACTACATTACGGAATCGAATGAAGAAGACGGAGCGGCAAAAGCGATTGAAAAAATCGCCCTGGAGCAGGTAATACCGAAGGATGTTTTTCATAGAATAAAATAAATACTGTGAGAGAAAAGAGGAAAAAAGATGTTGAATATTTTAATTGCAATTATTTTGGGTATTGTTGAAGGAATTACGGAGTGGCTTCCGATCAGCAGTACCGGACATATGATTCTTGTAGAGCAATTTCTTCATATGTCTGTATCTGATGAGTTTATGGAGATGTTCCGGGTGGTAATTCAGCTCGGAGCTATCATGGCGGTTGTGGTGTTATATTTCCATAAACTGAATCCGTTTTCGAAACGGAAGACGGCCAAACAAAGGCAGAATACACTGAATCTTTGGTCTAAGATTATTGTTTCTTGTATTCCTGCAGCTATTATCGGTTTCCTGTTTGATGATGTCCTGGATAAGTATTTGTATAATTATGTAGTCGTTTCGATTATGCTTATTGTTTATGGTATTGCGTTTATTGTGATTGAGAAGAGAAATGCACATGTGCGTCCGATTATTACGAAACTTTCGGAACTCCCATATACGGTAGCTCTTTACATAGGATTATTTCAGGTACTTGCGATGATTCCGGGTACTTCCCGTTCCGGTGCTACGATTCTGGGAGGACTTCTTCTTGGTACATCCAGGTATGTTGCAGCAGAATTTACATTTTATCTTGCGATTCCGGTCATGTTTGGGGCGAGTGCGCTTAAAATGATTAAGTTCGGACTGCATTACTCGGCAATGGAAGTGGCAATTCTTATCACGGGATGTCTGGTTGCGTTCTTTGTATCTGTTTTTGCTATCAAGTTTCTGATGTCTTATATCAAGAAGCATGATTTCAAAGTGTTCGGATACTACAGGATTGCACTCGGTGTGCTGGTGTTACTTTATTTTATTATCTGGGGCTAAGTGTGACGGATAAAAAACTATAATTCTGCATATTGAATAGAAAAAAGTGGTTGTTTATGCATATAAATGTATAAATAACCACTTTACTTTTAGAAAAAAAGTGATACAATAATACCAATGCGAAGTGTCTATGATAGAATGGAGGAAAAGATTATGAAAATGAAAAAATTAGTAAGTCTTGCGCTTGTCCTTACCTGCGCTTTGACGATGACAGCTTGTGGATCTAAAAAAGAAGAAAATAACGGAGAAACAAAAGAAGAGACCGAAACCCTGATTATGGCTACAAATGCTGAATTCCCACCGTATGAATATTATGAAGGTGATGATATTGTGGGAATCGATGCAGAATTTGCAGCAGCGATTGCCGAAAAACTCGGGATGGAACTGAAGATTGAAGATATGGCATTCGATTCTATTCTGTCTGCTGTACAGAGCGGTAAAGCAGATCTTGGTGTTGCAGGCATCACGGTAGATGATACGAGAAAGAAACAGGTAGATTTTACAGACACATATTATACCGGACGCCAGGTTATTATTGTTACGGAAGGAAGTACGATTGCTTCTCCGGATGACCTTGCAGGAGATAAGATCAAGATCGGTGTTCAGCAGGGGACAACCGGTGATATTTATGCAACAGATGATTATGGTGATGAACATATCGAGCGTTACAACAAAGGTATGGAAGCAGTACAGGCTCTGGCGCAGGGAAAAGTAGATGCTGTGATTATCGACGACCAGCCGGCAAAGACTTTCGCAGAACAGGTGGAAGGTTTGAAAATACTGGAAACAGAGTATGTGGAAGAAGATTATGCAATGGCAGTAAAAAAAGGAAACGATGAGCTCCTTGAAAAGGTAAATGCTGCGATTAAAGAATTAAAAGAAGACGGAACTTTTGATGAAATTATTTCAAAATATATCACAGATTAGTGGATAGACAGATTGGCGGGAACCATGATGGGTAGTTTACAAGAACGTTTTTATACGAATTTTATAGAAGACAGCAGATGGCATTATATCGCAGATGGACTGAAGGTTACATTAGTTGTAACCTTCTGTGCTGTAATAATCGGTGTGGTATTGGGATTCCTTCTTGCCATTGTACGTTCGACATATGATAAAACCGGACGCATGAAAATACTGAATGCTCTTTGCCAGGCATATATTACGGTGATTCGTGGCACGCCGGTAGTTGTGCAGCTTTTGATTATTTATTTTGTTATTTTTGGAAGCGCAAGAGATATAAGCAAAGAACTGGTTGCAATTCTTGCATTTGGAATGAACTCCAGTGCGTATGTGGCTGAGATCTTCCGTTCAGGAATCATGTCTGTCGATAACGGACAGTTTGAAGCCGGACGAAGCCTGGGATTTAATTACCGGCAGACAATGTTTTACATTATTATGCCGCAGGCATTTAAGAATGTACTACCGGCGCTCGGAAATGAATTTATTGTTCTGCTTAAGGAAACTTCGGTTTCCGGATATATCGCTCTTCAGGATCTGACGAAGGGCGGCGACATTATCAGAAGCCGTACATTCGATGCATTCATGCCGTTGATGGCAGTGGCGCTGATCTATCTGATTATGGTGATGATCTTCACGAAACTCGTGAGTCTGCTGGAGAGGAGGCTGAGAAACAGTGATCACTAATGGAGAAGTTTTAATCCGTGTTGAAGGTCTCCGCAAGAGCTTTGGCGATTTTTATGCACTAGATGGAATCAATGAAGAAATTAGAAAAGGTGAAGTGGTTGTGATCGTGGGGCCTTCGGGTTCGGGAAAATCTACATTTCTCCGTTCGTTGAATCTGCTTGAGGTCCCAACAGAAGGACACATTTATTTTGAAAATGTAGATATTACGGACAAGAATGTGGATCTGGACAAACACCGTCAGAAGATGGGAATGGTATTTCAACATTTTAATCTTTTCCCACATAAAACGATTCTGGAAAATATTACACTTGCTCCGATCAAGCTTTTGAAAAAAAGCAAAGAGGAAGCAGAAACAAGAGCTATGGAGCTTTTGAAACTTGTTAATCTTGAAGAGAAAGCGAATTCTTATCCTTCCCAACTTTCAGGAGGGCAGAAACAGAGGATTGCAATTGTGCGTTCGCTGGCAATGGATCCGGATGTGATGCTGTTTGATGAACCGACTTCAGCTCTTGATCCTGAGATGGTAGGAGAGGTACTGGAACTTATGAAACAACTCGCCAGAGACGGAATGACTATGGTAGTCGTCACGCACGAGATGGGATTTGCGAAAGAAGTGGGAACGCGTGTTCTTTTTGTGGATGAAGGAAAAGTGAAAGAACAGGCTGAACCGGAAGAATTCTTTGAGCATCCGAAGGATGAACGTCTGAAAGAATTCCTGTCAAAAATCCTTTAGAATTCTGAAAATATATTTCATATGAGCGTTTTTTACTGCTGTCGGGAGGATTGTAGTGGTTCAGACAATCCTCCCGACAGTGATATCTCTGTGTATTACTCGTCGAAAATGCTTACAATCTCACCGTCAAGGATACGATTGGTATTCTTGACAGCACAGAAATTACCGCACATACTGCAGGTGTCTTCTTTTTCCGGTTTTGCCTCGGCACGGTAACGGCGGGCTTTTTCCGGATCCATGCTCAGTTCGAACATAGCTTCCCAGTCAAGGCGCTTTCTTGCTTCACTCATCTTGTAATCCCAATCAGCAGCTCCTGGAACTCCTTTGGCAATATCAGCAGCGTGGGCCGCTATTTTTGCTGCGATGATTCCTTCTTTTACATCGGCTGCGTTCGGAAGACGAAGATGTTCTGCAGGTGTTACGTAGCAGAGGAACGCAGCGCCGGCTGCAGCGGCGATTGCGCCTCCGATCGCAGAGGTTATATGATCATATCCCGGAGCAACGTCTGTTACAAGAGGTCCGAGCACGTAGAACGGAGCACCATGGCACAGTGTTTTCTGGATTTCCATATTTGCTGCAATCTGGTTCATCGGCATATGGCCAGGGCCTTCGATCATTACTTGAACGTCTTTCTCCCATGCACGTTTTGTCAGTTCTCCAAGCGTGATCAATTCTTCAATCTGTGCAGTGTCTGTAGCATCTGCAATACAGCCGGGACGGCATGCATCACCGAGACTCATAGTAATGTCATATTTCTGACAGATATCGAGAATTTCATCATAATGCTCATAGAACGGATTTTCCTTTCCGGTCATTTCCATCCAGGCGAACATGATAGATCCACCGCGGGAAACGATATTCATAAGACGTTTGTTCTGCTTAAAGCGGGCAGCAGTAGCACGATTCATTCCGCAGTGAATGGTCATAAAGTCCACACCGTCTTCTGCGTGCATGCGCACGATGTCCAGCCATTCTTCAGAAGTGATCTGGCCGAGGGCTTTATGATAATAAACGACAGCGTCGTAAATCGGCACAGTTCCGATCATAGCCGGACAGGTTTCTGTCAATTTGCGGCGGAAAGTACGGGTATCGCCGTAGGAACTGAGATCCATGATTGCTTCGGCACCCATATCAACTGCAGAACGGACTTTCTCATATTCCATATCCACATCTTTCCAGTCGCGGGATACGCCCAGATTAACATTGATCTTGGTGGTCAGCTTGGCTCCGACACCGCTCGGACTTAAGCTGGTATGTTTTTTATTGCATGGAATGATTACCTCTCCTTTTGCAATCAGTTTTCTTAAATCCTCCACATCCATATGCTCTTTCTGAGCAACAATTTCCATTTGTGGGGTAATGATGCCTTTTCGTGCGGCATTCATCTGTGTTGTGTAATTTGACATCTCGTTTTCCTCCTTGTTTTCAAATATGAAAATGGCGCCGGAGGTATCCGGCTTTGGTTACCTGAATAGGAAAACTCCTATTCACCGCGGCAGAAGGTGGTGCCCCCAATCGGTCGCGGTGGGTGCCTTATGGAATAAAGCTATTATAGAACAAAAAAACTGCGGTACACCAACCGGTATCGCAGTATAAAAGCAATTTGTTCCCTACGTTGGCATTATCCAAATCAGGTTATGGGTTAAAGCAATACAGCTTACTCTCAGCCTGCTTCTGCAAGCACCCCGTGTTTACTTGTCTATTGTAGCACTCTGATGGAGTGTAGTCAAGAGAAGGGGCGAACGAGGGATGGCATTTTGCATATATTAATAAGGAAAAGATTTCTTGTGAGGAAAAGAAATGCCGTATTCAATTATGCTGGATGCAGGACACGGTGGGGAAGAGCCGGGAGCAGTCTATATGGGACGACAGGAGAAAGATGATACTTTGAACCTTGTACTTGCTATTGGTGAGATTTTACAAAATAACGGAATTGATGTAGAATATACGAGAACAACGGATGTTTATGAGAGCCCATATCAGAAAGCGATGGAGGCAAATGAGGCAGGAGTGGATTTCTTCATATCAATACACCGAAATTCCAGTCCAATTCCGAACCAGTACATGGGAGTGGAGAGCCTTGTATATGATCTTTCCGGCATCAAATATGAGATGGCAAAAAATATCAATGCCCAACTGGAAACGGTAGGATTTGTTAATCTTGGAGTGCAGGCACGTCCTAATCTGGTGGTTCTTCGGAGAACGCAAATGCCGGCGGTTCTGGTGGAGGTCGGATTTATGAATTCAGATACGGACAACAAACTGTTTGACGAAAATTTTAATGATATTGCATCGGCGATTGCAGATGGGATCATGGATACATTGAATGTAGGAACGACCGGACAGACACAGCCGGATACAGAGCTGCGGGTACAGGTAGGGGCTTTTCGAAACAGTGTTTACGCAGAGAGATTGCTTAGGGAGTTGACAGAACAGGACTTCCCGGCATATATTGATGATAAGGGACAATTTGACAGGGTACAGGTGGGAAGATATCGGACACTGGATGAGGCGGCGACTATGGAGCGGCGACTGAAAATGGCGGGGTATCCTACGGTTATCGTGAGTATCCCGTTATAGAGTATGAAGCGTCTTAGAAGATCGATATACAAAGAAAAAGGATAAAATGTTAAAGCTGGAGGAAATAAATATGGCGGAAAAGTTACAATTTCGTGAGAAACTGACAGGAATTCTGAAGATATGCGAATCAAAAGAAAATGTGGTTTTGAAAGAGGAGGTGGAGGCATTTTTTCAGGAAGATAACCTTACACCGGAACAGATGGAACTGGTATTTGATTATCTGTTGTCTCAGAGAGTTATTGTAAAGGGATACGTGAAAGCCGGGGGCAGCGTGATCGCTGCGTCCGGAAAGGAAGGAAATTCGGTATTCAGCAGTGAAGAAGAACAGTATCTGGCAGTATATGAGAAGGAACTACAGGTGATGAAAGGGGACGAGCCGTTTGCTGCGTTGCTGCCGAGAATTGTAGAGATGGCAAAAGAAATGCATCGCCCGGAAGTGTTTATTGGTGATCTGATACAAGAAGGAAATATGGGGATGATGTTGGCGGCAAGCCAGACGGAAGAAGAAGAAACGATACTCCTTATGGCGCGTGAAAGCATGCAGGCCCTTCTGGAATCACAGACGGAGATGAAGCTTCAGGATCGCAAAATGGTAGAAAAGGTCAATAATCTGGATGAGCAGATTAAAAAGCTGACGGAAGAAATGGGGAGAAAGATCAGTGTAGACGAGTTGGTGGAGCTGATGGGAGTAAGCGAAGAAGAAATTGAAGATATTCTGCGGCTTGCAGGTGAATAAAAGTATGAAAAAAAGGTCCGTCAGGACCTTTTTTCATACTATATGATAAAATTATACACTTTCTTTGGAAGATGGCAGATAGAGATGGACTTTCTCAATCCGGTTTTTGTCCAATTTTTCAACAACCATCCGGATTCCGTCTTCGGTAGTGACTTCGTCATTTTCTTCAGGAAGTCGGTCAAGACGTTCAATAATAAAACCGCCTACGGAATCATAATCTTCAGATTCAAGACGCAGATCCAGGCTGTCATTCAGATCATCCAGATTGGTAGAACCTTCCACAATATATTCAAGCTCGTTTATGGCGACAATATTTTCTTCTTCATTCTCGTCATATTCATCGTGAATCTCTCCAACGATTTCTTCCAGAATGTCTTCTAATGTAATCAAACCGGCTGTTTCACCATATTCATCAAGGACGATGGCAATGTTGAAAGAAGCCTGACGCATTTCCACGAGAAGCTCGGAAATGTTTTTATATTCATATGTGAAATATGCCTCGCGAAGAATATCCTGTATGTGAAATTCCTTTTTGTTGTTGTCGAAAAGGAGTAAATCCTTCATATTAATGGTGCCTACTACGTTGTCTTTCGACTCGGAATATACCGGAAGACGTGTAAATTTGTCTTCGCGGAATAAGTGGATTAATTCCTCGTAAGTGCTGTTGACATCTGCAAAAGTTACATTAACTCTGGGAACCATAACGTCTTTTGCTTTAGCGTCTCCCAGATCAAATACATTGTAAATCATTTCTTTTTCTTCTGATTCAATCACGCCGTCCTCATGGCTGACATCGACGATCGTGCGCAGTTCTGTCTCTGTCATTGCATCATTTTTAGCATTCGGATCAACTTTCAGCAAGTATAATACTCCGTTCGATAAAATGTTAATCAAGAAAATGACCGGTGTCATCACCTTAATGAAAACGCGGATGAACGGTGCATAGAGCAGAGAAAACTTTTCGGCGTGGATGGTAGCCATTGTCTTTGGAGTAATCTCACCGAAAATCAAAATAAATACGGTCAGAAGAGCACTTGCGAATGCGACGGCTGATCCGCCGAGGCTATATGCCAGGGTCGTGGTCAAAGAGGCGGCTCCCAGGTTGACAATATTATTGCCGATCAAAATTGCACTCAGCATTTTACTGGAATTCTCTGTTATCTCCAGTACGGTGACCGCGCGCTTGTTGCCTTCATCTGCCAGGGCGCGCATTCGTATTTTGTTTACAGTTGTAAGTGCTGTCTCTGCGGAAGAAAAGAATCCGGAAAGAATCAGCAGAATGAATAAGATTATTATTTGCGTGACGTCACTCGAGTCCACAGTGTAAATCAACTCCTTTATAAATTGGTATTTGTTATCCAATATAACGCATTTTCGGGCATTTTGCAAGAGCGCATTGAACTCAAGGAAAATTTAGTGTATGATTAATAGGATTGAAAACGAAGAGAAGCAGGAGATTGACATGAAAAGTAAATTTGAAAATGAACTGTTTACACTAATAGATAAAGAAAGAATTCTAAAAGACGAACCAATGAAGAATCATACGACATTTCGGATTGGAGGTCCGGCGGATTATTTTATAAGACCGAACAATGCAGAAGAAATCGCATTGATAATCGGACTTTGCAGACGGGAGAAAACTCCTTATTATATAGTAGGAAATGGGAGTAATCTTCTTGTGGGTGACAAAGGATGTCGTGGAGTGGTGATCCAGATTTTCAAATCGATGAATCAGATCGAAGTGTCGGACAATATGATTGCTGCGGGAGCAGGAAGCTCGCTGGCTCAGATTGCATCTGCTGCACTGGGAGCCGGATTGACCGGGTTTGAATTTGCTGCCGGGATTCCGGGTACCTTGGGAGGAGCTGTTGTCATGAATGCCGGTGCTTACGGAGGAGAGATGAAAGATGTACTGGTTTCTGTGGATGTCTTGACGAAGGAAGGTAAAATTCTTACTTTGCAGGCTGAAGAGTTGAAGCTGGGATATCGTACCAGTATTGTCCCGACGGAGGGGTATATTGTGCTGTCAGCCAGAATCGCTTTAAGCGGTGGGAAAAAAGATGAAATCAGGGCAAAAATGGAAGAACTCCGGGAAAAAAGGGTCACAAAACAACCGCTGGAATATCCGAGCGCGGGAAGTACATTTAAAAGACCGGAAGGCTACTTCGCCGGTAAACTGATCCAGGATGCCGGATTGAAAGGATTTTCGGTCGGGGGTGCTCAAGTGTCAGAAAAACATTGTGGCTTTGTGATTAATACGGGGAATGCAACGGCAGCGGATGTACAAAGCCTGATTGGAGAGGTGATTGACCGAGTCAGGAAAACGACAAACGTGACATTGGAGCCGGAAGTAAAACAGATTGGAGAGTTTTAGGATGAGATTCGTGATTGTGACGGGGATGTCAGGAGCGGGAAAGAGTACCACATTAAAAATGATGGAAGACATGGGATATTTTTGCGTGGATAATATGCCAATTCCGTTGATGTCAAAACTTACGGAACTGTTTATGGTGCCAAATGGAGAGATTAATAAAGTTGCGCTTGGACTTGATATCCGAAGCGGACAGAATCTGGATGAACTGGAAAATATCCTGAATGAGATGGATCTCGCTCAAATCCCGTATGAGATCCTGTTTTTAGAGGCACGGGATGAAACATTGATCAAACGATACAAAGAGACGAGAAGAAATCATCCGCTGGCTGGCGCGGGACGAGTAGAAAAGGGAATTGCATTAGAACGGCAGAAAGTGGGATTCCTGAAAAAACGCGCAAACTATATTCTGGATACCAGCAGGCTCCTTACGAGAGAATTAAAGGCAGAACTAAGTAAAATATTTGTTGAAAACCGTGAATATAAGAACCTTTATATTACCGTTTTGTCATTCGGATTTAAATACGGAATCCCAAATGATGCGGATCTGGTTTTTGATGTCAGGTTTCTTCCGAATCCGTATTATATAGACGAGCTTCGCCCGCAGAGTGGGAATGACAAGCCTGTTCAGGAGTATGTGATGAATAATGAGCTTGCCAGAGAATTTTTGGAGAAGCTGGTAGATATGGTTCAATTTTTGATGCCGAATTATGCGGCTGAAGGGAAGCATCAGCTAGTGATAGCAATTGGATGTACAGGAGGGAAACACCGTTCTGTTACAATTGCAAATGCTTTGTATGACAGATTGACTGTAACGGAAGAAGATTATGGATTAAAGAAGGAACACCGAGATCTGGCTAAAGATGCTGTGGTGAAAGCAAAGTAGGAGGAAAAATGTCGTTTTCGGGAAATGTAAAAGAAGAGCTTTCGCATCATTTGGGTAGTGCCAGGCATTGCCGTATCGCCGAAACTGCTGCAATCATCAGTATTTGCGGCGGGGTTATGATTGACAGTAGAGGCCGGTATTCTTTAAAAATTCATACAGAAAATCTGTCAGTTGCAAGAAAGTGCTTTACTTTATTAACAAAAACATTTAATATAAGAACTGATATCGCAATACGCACGAACCGTATGAAGGGAAGTGTGTCATATTATATCGTTGTAAAAGAGCATGATGCAGCACTCAGAATATTACAGGCGACGAAGTTGATCGATCAGTACGGAGAGGTTGAAGAAGAACTTTCTGTGGTGCGGAATATTGTAATTCAGGAGACGTGCTGCAAGCGAGCTTTTATAAGAGGCGCTTTTCTGGCATCTGGTTCCATGAGCGACCCGGAAAAGTCGTATCACTTTGAAATCGTATGCGCTACGAGAGAGAAGGCAGAGCAGATACAGAAGATTATGAAGTGCTTCGAACTGGATGGCAAGATCGTACTGCGGAAGAAATCTTTTGTAGTATACTTAAAAGAAGGTTCACAGATTGCGGATGTGCTTAACGTCATGGAGGCACATGTGGCATTGATGGAATTTGAGAATGTGCGCATCCTGAAAGATATGAGGAATACGGTGAACCGTAAGGTAAACTGTGAGACTGCGAATATCAATAAAACGGTTTCCGCTGCTGTTAAGCAGATCGATGATATAAGATATATACAGGAAACAAAAGGACTGGATAAGCTGCCGGAAGGATTGAAGGATATGGCCCTTACAAGACTTACATATCCGGAGGCATCTTTGAAGGAACTGGGAAGTCTGCTGACCCCGCCTGTTGGTAAGTCAGGTGTGAATCACAGATTGAGAAAATTAAGTGAAATGGCAGAAGAGTTAAGGGCAAAGCAAGGAGGAGCATTATGATTAAAAAACCGATAACGATTCAATTGTCAGAAGGATTAGATGCCAGACCGATTGCGCTTCTTGTTCAGGAAGCAAGTCAGTATTCAAGCACAGTGTACATAGAAGTTGCTGACAAGCAGGTCAACGCAAAGAGCATTATGGGCATGATGAGTTTACGGTTGACCCCAGGTGAAGAGATTACTGTTGTAGCCAACGGGGCAGATGAAGAGGAAGCAGCGAAAGGAATTGAAACATTTCTTGTCAATGTAAAGAATAAATAAGTAATCTGGAAAAGGCATGGATAGCCATGCCTTTTTTTAAATGTTTGCCCAACGTCTGTAGAAATGATTCGGCGGACTGCCTTGGGGTGGAGAGGAAGGGGAAATGGATCAGGAGGTGTCTGTATGAAAAAAGCATTATTCATTTATAATCCGAATGCAGGAAAAGAACTTTTGAAGCCGAAACTGTCGGATATTCTTGACATTATCGTAAAAGCAGGATATGAGGTGGTGGTCTATCCGACTCAGAGCTATAAAGATGCGTACAGAAAGGTTGTATCCTTTACTGAAAAATATGACAGGGTTATTTGCAGCGGAGGAGACGGAACGTTAGATGAAGTTGTGACCGGAATGATGGAGAGAACAGAAAAAGTGCCGATTGGATACATTCCTACCGGAACTACAAATGATTTTGCTAATAGCCTTCATATTCCGAAAGATTTGCTTCAGGCTGCAGATACTGCAGTCAGCGGAGCGGAGTTCGGATGTGATATCGGAAAATTTAATGACGATGTATTTGTGTATATTGCAGCTTTCGGCCTGTTTACGGATGTTTCTTACCAGACAAAACAGGAGATGAAGAACATTCTGGGGCATCTTGCATATCTTCTTGAAGGAATGACAAGGCTTTTTGATATTCCATCTTATAAAATCAAAGTATCGCATGACGGAGAGGAATTTGAGGATGAATTTATTTTCGGAATGGTAACAAATTCGCGTTCAGTCGGTGGATTTCGCAATATGATCGGGAAAAACGTCATATTTGATGATGGGGAATTTGAAGTAACACTGATTAAAACACCGAAAAATCCGATAGCACTTCAGGAAATTATAGCAGCGCTTCTGATTAGCCAGATCGATACGAAATATATGTATTCTTTTCGAACCAAGGAAATCCATTTTGAGTCAGTGGAAGAGATTCCATGGACATTGGACGGTGAATTCGGAGGAGAGCATGATGAAGTGAATATTTATAATTGTCAGCGCGGTCTGACTATTGTCGTGCCTGCAAAAAGTGTAAAAGATCTGTCTTTAGAAGGAAGAAAGAAAAAGGAGAAATAGCCTGCGAAAACGGGGACTTTCGCTATTGAAACAGTAAAAAAAGTAAAAAAATAAAAAAAACACTTGTATATTAGTGGAAAATGAGATACAATAAGCGAGTGAGGTAAATCACCTGGCCCCCTGGTCAAGCGGTCAAGACGCGACCCTCTCACGGTCGAATCAGGGGTTCGATTCCCCTGGGGGTCAGCCTTTTTTAATGCCATCAGAGAAGTGGAGGAATGAAAATGTTAGTATCAGCAAAAGAGATGCTTCAGAAAGCAAAAGCTGGACATTATGCAGTAGGACAGTTTAATATCAACAATCTTGAGTGGACAAAAGCAATTTTAACTGCAGCAGAGGAAACAAAATCACCGGTTATTCTTGGTGTGTCTGAAGGTGCTGGAAAGTACATGTGCGGATACAAGACAGTTGTTGGTATGGTGAATGGTATGCTGGAAGAAATGAATATTACGGTTCCGGTAGCACTTCATCTGGATCACGGCAGCTATGACGGATGTATGAAATGTATCGAAGCAGGTTTCTCATCAGTTATGTTTGACGGTTCTCATTATCCGATTGAAGAGAATGTCGCAAAGACAAAAGAACTGGTAGCAATTTGTGCTGAAAAGGGATTGTCTCTTGAAGCAGAAGTTGGAGCTATCGGTGGAGAAGAAGATGGCGTTGTTGGTATGGGCGAATGCGCAGACCCGAACGAGTGCAAGATGGTTGCTGACCTTGGAGTAGATTTCCTTGCGGCTGGTATTGGTAATATCCATGGAAAATATCCGGCTAACTGGCAGGGACTCAGCTTCGAAACTTTGGATGCAATCCAGCAGCTTACCGGAGATCTCCCGTTAGTGCTTCATGGCGGAACAGGTATTCCGGATGATATGATTAAGAGAGCAATTGATCTTGGTGTGTCTAAGATTAATGTTAATACAGAATGTCAGCTCGTATTTGCAGAAGCTACTCGCAAATATATTGAAGCTGGTAAAGACCTGGAAGGAAAAGGATTTGATCCTCGTAAACTTTTGAAACCGGGTGCAGAAGCAATTGTTGCTAAAGTAAAAGAAAAAATGGAATTATTTGGCTCTGTGGGAAAAGCTGAATAATCATTTGGAAAATGGACAAGGATGTCCTATGAAAAATGGTATAAAAGGAGTTTTGCTTAACTGCAAGACTCCTTTTTGATAATATTAGGCAGAGGGATAACTGCCGGAAATAAGAATGAAAGAATCTGAGAGGGAAACATATGAGTAGTGTAGTAAATGTAGCTGATATTTTTGGGGAAAATGTATTTAATGATGCTGTCATGCAGGAACGTCTTCCGAAAAAAACTTACAAGGAACTGAAGAAAACAATTGAAGAGGGGAAAGAACTGGCAGCGACAACGGCCGATGTAATAGCGCATGAGATGAAAGAGTGGGCGATTGAAAAAGGTGCAACTCATTATTCGCACTGGTTTCAGCCGCTTACCGGAGCGACAGCAGAGAAACATGATTCTTTTATTTCTGCGCCCAGATCGGATGGGAAGGTACTGATGGAGTTCTCGGGTAAAGAATTGATTAAGGGAGAACCGGACGCATCTTCTTTCCCGTCGGGAGGACTCAGATCTACGTTTGAGGCAAGGGGCTATACAGCGTGGGATTGTACTTCGCCGGCATTTGTGAAAAAGGATCCAGAGGGGACCGGAGCTATTCTCTATATCCCGACGGCATTCTGCTCGTATACAGGCGAGGCGCTGGATCAGAAAACACCGCTTCTTCGTTCCATGGAAGCAATCAATAAACAATCTATTCGCCTTCTGAGATTGTTCGGAAACACAACTTCTCAGAAAGTGATTCCTTCAGTTGGAATTGAACAGGAGTATTTCCTTGTGGATCGGGATAAATATTTGAAGAGAAAAGATCTGGTGTTTACAGGACGTACGTTGTTTGGCGCAATGCCTCCGAAAGGGCAGGAACTGGACGATCATTATTTTGGAGCAATCCGTGAAAGAATTGCAGCTTTTATGAAAGATGTGAATGAAGAACTCTGGAAAATGGGAGTTTCTGCTAAGACGCAGCATAATGAAGTAGCTCCGGGACAGCATGAACTTGCACCGATCTATGAGCAGTGTAATGTGGCTGTTGACCACAACCAGCTTGTGATGGAGACGCTGAAACAGGTCGCGTATCGTCATAATCTGCATTGCCTGCTTCATGAAAAGCCATTTGAAGGGGTGAATGGTTCCGGAAAACACAATAACTGGTCTTTAGTTACGGATGATGGAATCAATCTCCTTGATCCTGGAAAAACCCCGCACGAGAATATTCAATTCCTGCTGGTTCTGACTTGTGTTTTACGTGCAGTAGATCGGCATGCGGAGCTTTTGAGAGAATCGGCATCGGATGTGGGAAATGATCATCGGCTGGGGGCAAATGAAGCGCCGCCGGCAATTATTTCAGCGTATCTTGGGGAACAGTTGGAGGATGTACTTACACAGCTGATCAATACTGGGGAAGCGGCACACAGCTTGAAGGGCGGCAAATTGCATACGGGTGTGAGTACACTTCCGGATTTTGCTAAGGATGCAACTGACCGCAACAGAACCTCACCATTTGCCTTTACAGGGAACAAATTTGAATTCCGTATGGTGGGTTCCAGAGATTCTGTAGCTGCTCCGAATGTTGTTTTGAATACAATCGTTGCGGAAGCGTTTTCGGATGCGTGTGATGTGCTGGAAGCGGCGGATGATTTTCAGATGGCTGTACACAATCTGATCAAGCAGTATGCTTCTGAACATCAGAGAATTGTGTTCAATGGTAATGGATATTCCGAGGAATGGGTGAAAGAAGCGGAAAGACGTGGCCTTCCGAATATCAAAACTATGGTTGAATCTGTGGAGTATCTGACCACAGAAGATACGGTTCAGATGTTCGAAAAATTTGACGTGTTTACCCGTGCTGAGTTGGAATCACGCGCTGAGATTAAATACGAGACTTATTCCAAAGCAGTGAATATTGAGGCGCGTTCTATGATCGATATTGCAAGTAAGCACATCGTTCCGGCGGTGATCCATTATGTGACTTCTCTCGCGAATTCAATTAATCAGGTGAAACAGGCGAATTCGAATGCGAGCACAGTCGTACAGGACAAATTGCTTGTACAGGCATCGAAACTGTTGACAGATACACAAAATGCATTGGAGAAGCTTATTTCCGTGACGGATGAAGTAGCGAAAAAAGAAATCGGAAGAGAACAGGCGTATTTTATCATGCAGGAAGTAGTTCCGGTGATGGGACAATTAAGAAAACCCGTTGATGAACTCGAAATGATTGTGGACAAGAGCATGTGGCCGATGCCTTCTTACGGGGATCTGTTATTTGAAGTATAATCCATGAAAGTATTGGTGGATATGTTGAAAATCGCATAAGATGCTATGATGATTTGTGAAAAAATCCACAAAAAGGAAAAATTGTCTTGCATTTTTTGAAAAAAGAGTGTATCGTAAACGTATCTAAAAAGCAAATATATTTAGAACATGAACGAGGGCGTTCCGCATAAGGCGGGATGCCCTCACTTTTTGTATCAGGAAAGGAAGGTAGTTATGAGTAGTGAACTGTTTAATGTGGCAGATATTTTTGGCGAAGATGTATTCAATGATACTGTTATGCAGCAGAGACTGCCAAAGAAAGTTTATAAGAAACTGAAAGAGACAATTGAAGAGGGGAAAGAGCTGGATCTTGCAACTGCAGATGTAATTGCGCATGAGATGAAAGAATGGGCAATTGAAAAAGGTGCTACTCATTATACACATTGGTTCCAGCCGCTCACCGGTGTGACTGCTGAAAAGCATGATTCTTTCATTTCAGCACCGCTGCCGAGTGGTAAAGTATTAATGAGTTTTTCCGGAAAAGAACTGATCAAAGGTGAACCGGATGCCTCTTCATTCCCGTCAGGCGGACTGCGTGCCACCTTCGAAGCGAGGGGCTATACAGCGTGGGACTGCACTTCACCGGCATTTGTGAGAAAAGATGCAGGTGGGGCAATCCTCTGTATTCCTACAGCATTCTGCTCTTACACCGGTGAGGCGCTTGATGAGAAGACACCACTTCTTCGTTCGATGGAAGCGATTAATAAAGAATCAATCAGGCTTCTTCGCTTATTTGGAAATACAACATCCAAGAAAGTGACACCATCTGTTGGTCCTGAACAGGAATATTTTCTGGTAGATGCGAAGAAATTCATGCAGAGAAAAGATCTTATCTATACAGGACGTACATTGTTTGGAGCAATGCCTCCGAAAGGGCAGGAACTGGACGATCATTATTTTGGAACGATTCGTCAGAGAATCGCTGCTTTTATGAAAGATGTAAATGAGGAACTCTGGAAACTTGGCGTGGCTGCAAAAACACAGCATAATGAAGTTGCCCCGGCACAGCACGAACTTGCACCGATTTATGCCGAGGCAAATATTGCGGTAGATCATAATCAGATTGTAATGAAGACACTGAAAAAAGTTGCATGCGAACATGGCATGAAATGTCTTCTTCATGAAAAACCGTTTGCCGGTGTTAACGGTTCTGGTAAACATAATAACTGGTCTATTACAACAGATGACGGAATTAATCTTCTTGATCCGGGAAAAACTCCACACGAGAATATCCAGTTCCTTCTGGTACTTGCCTGCATTTTGAAAGCGGTAGATACCCATGCAGATCTGCTTCGTGAGTCTGCGGCAGATCCTGGTAATGATCATAGATTGGGAGCAAATGAAGCACCTCCGGCTATTATTTCTGTATTCCTTGGTGAGCAGCTTGAAGATGTTGTGGAACAGTTGATCAGTACAGGAGAGGCAACACACAGCCTTGCAGAAAGTAAATTGATGACAGGTGTGTCAACACTTCCTGATCTGACAAAAGATGCAACTGACCGAAACAGAACTTCACCGTTTGCGTTTACGGGAAATAAATTCGAGTTCCGTATGGTAGGTTCCCGTGATTCGATTGCAGGCCCGAATGTTGTATTGAACACAATCGTTGCAGAAGCTTTTTCTGAGGCATGTGATGTTCTGGAGAAAGCAGAAGATTTTGATGTTGCAGTACATAACTTAATCAAAGAATATCTGACGGAACATCAGAGAATTATTTTCAATGGCAATGGATATTCGGACGAATGGGTTGCAGAGGCTGAGAAACGCGGTCTTCCGAACATTAAGTCCATGGTGGAAGCAATTCCGGCGCTTACAACTGATAAAGCGGTAGATTTGTTCGGTAAATTCCATGTATTTACCAAAGCGGAACTGGAGTCCAGAGCTGAGATTAAATACGAGAATTATGCCAAGGCAATTAATATTGAAGCGAAAGCGATGATTGACATTGCTGCAAAACAGATTATCCCGGCAGTTGTGAAATATACAAAGACTCTCGCTGATACTGTAATCGCAGTTAAAGAGGCAGGAGCAGATGCTTCTGTTCAGGAAGAGATGCTTTCTGAAGTGACAGCACTTCTTGCAGAGGCTAAGAAAGCTCTGTCTGCTCTGTCTGATATTACAGAAGAAGCTGCTGAAAAAGAAGAAGGAAAAGTTCAGTCTGAATTTTATCATTTCAGTGTAGTACCGGCAATGGCAGCACTTCGTAAACCGGTGGATGAACTGGAAATGATTGTGGATAAGGAAGTATGGCCGATGCCTTCTTATGGAGATCTTCTGTTTGAAGTTTAAAACTCTGTGGGATAAAGTGGAAATTTTAGAAAAAGCATAGAAAATCATAATATAATTTTAAGACCTTAGACTTGGAAAGTGGAAGCTTTTATGCTACGCTAAGTCTAAGGTCTTTTTTTGAAACAGAGAGTGGATTTTGGAAAATGCAGTTTGTTTCAGATGGGATAAAGCCAGTTGGAGAGTATAGAGGAGAACAAGGATGAGCAGAACAGAATTTTTGGAAAAATTAAGAGAAGCACTCGATCAGAATGTTTCACCGCATGTGGTACGGGAAAATGTAGAATATTACGGACGATATATCAATGAAGAGATGAGAAAGGGACGAAGCGAACAGGAGATACTGGAAGAATTGGGAGATCCCTGGGTGATTGCGAAGACGATCATTGACTCCGAGGAAGCGAAGAATGGCGGAGAGTATATTTATGAATCGAACAGTGGATATGGGGCAGCCGGTGGGGCCGGAAAGGATTACAGTACGAACCAGGTGAAAGTGTTCCGGTTTGATACATGGTGGAAAAAGCTGTTGCTTGTGCTGGTTGTTGTGGGTATTATCTGCGTTGTCGTTTCGATAATCACCGGATTAGTCAGCCTGATTGCACCAGTTGTGATTCCGATACTGATCATTATGCTACTGATAAAATTGATAAAAGGATCAAAGGAATAGAAGGGTACAATAAAAGACCGATAGGGGAGCTACCGGTCTTTTGAGGGGAGTATAAATAATTAATAAGGGGTTGTAGAAAGTGTTCTCTCTACAGAAATCAGTATAATATAAACTGGTAAAAAAATCAAGCAAAAATTAAAAAATCCTTAAGGTTCGCATAAAAAGGAAATGCCGGGAGATACTATAGTCTGTACCAGATACAAGCAAGTGGTGCTTGTAGCCGGAAAATGTTTATTAAATCAGGCAGGAGGAATATCAAATGGCAAAGAATTATAGCTCATCAGAGAGCAGCACAAACAAAAATTCGTATTCTTCGTATGGAAACGAACAGAGTAGAAATGCATCAGACAGGAATGCATCAAACAGAAACGCGTCAGACAGGAATGGGTCTAACAAAAATGCGTCAGGAAGAAACGCAGCGGACAAAAATGTATCTGACAGAAACAATGCTGGTCAGAACCGGAATGCGGGAAGTGACAAATACTAGAGTACTGCTGTAAAGGCTGGGGATGTGGTGCCGTTAAACAGGCACTGCATCCCCTGATTCTAATATCATATATAGATAAAAACGTCCAAAGGACGTTTTTTTGTTTGCAGGGAAGTGTTGACAAAACAGTATCAGTAAACGTAATATAGAATGGAAGAAAAACTGGAGGATACACATGGAAAAAATGGAGTTGATTGCACCCTGTCATTTTGGACTGGAATCGGTTCTTAAAAGAGAGGTGCTTGATCTGGGGTATGAAATAGCGTCGGTTGATGATGGAAGAGTAAGTTTCTGGGGAGATGCGCAGGCAATCTGCGATGCGAATATTTTTTTGCGCACGGCAGAACGCGTTCTTTTGAAGGTGGGCGCTTTTAAGGCAGAGACGTTTGAAGAATTATTTGATAAGACCAGAGCTCTGCCATGGGAGAGATATATACCGAAAAACGGAAAATTCTGGGTGACAAAAGCAGCGTCTGTTAAGAGTAAGCTATTTAGTCCTTCCGATATCCAGTCCATTATGAAGAAAGCAATGGTGGAAAGGCTGAAGGAATACTATGGGCTGGAATGGTTCCCGGAAGACGGAGCATCTTATCCGATTCGTGTTTTTTTGATGAAAGATGTTGTCACGATCGGAATTGACACTTCGGGTGTATCACTGCATAAGCGAGGATATCGTCAGATGAAAGTGAAGGCACCGATTACAGAGACCTTGGCTGCCGCTCTTATCATGCTTACACCATGGAAGAAAGAGCGGATTCTGGTAGATCCTTTCTGCGGAAGTGGAACATTTCCGATTGAGGCGGCGATGATGGCAGCGAATATGGCTCCGGGGATGAACCGTTCTTTCCTTGCGGAAGAATGGGATAATCTGATTCCCAAAAAGGCCTGGTATGATGCATTGGATGAGGCAAATGATCTGGTAGATGTGAATGTTTCAGTGGATATTCAAGGCTATGATATTGATGCAGAGGCGGTGAAGGCTGCCAGACAGAATGCGAAGGATGCAGGAGTGGATCATTTGATCCATTTTCAGGAGCGAGCGGTGAAGGATCTGAGACATCCGAAAAAATATGGTTTTATTATCACGAACCCGCCCTATGGGGAACGTCTGGAAGAGAAAAAGAACCTTCCGGAGCTTTATCGCGAGTTTGGAGAAAGCTTCCGACTCCTGGATTCGTGGTCGGCGTACATGATTACAAGTTATGAGGACGCAGAACGATACTTTGGACGCAAGGCAGATAAAAACCGGAAAATATATAATGGAATGCTGAAAACGTATTTTTATCAGTTTATGGGACCGAAACCGCCGAAAAGAGGGTAGAGAGATGAAGATTATTTTTGCAACAGGAAATAAGAACAAAATGAAAGAAATCCGTATGATTCTGTCCGATCTGGGAATGGAGATACTTTCCATGAAGGAAGTTGGAATTGATGTGGAGGTTGAAGAAGACGGAAAGACGTTTGAAGAAAATGCAATGATCAAGGCGAAGGCAATCGCAGGCCTGGATAAAGTTAAGAATATGAATGCGATTGTTATGGCGGATGATTCCGGATTGGAGATTGATTATCTGAATAAAGAACCGGGGATTTATTCGGCGCGTTATGCTGGGACAGATACTTCCTATGATATTAAAAACAGTCTTCTCCTTTCAAGGATGAAAGGGGTTCTGGACGAAGAAAGGACGGCCCGGTTTGTCTGTGCGATTGCGGCAGTTTTCCCGGATGGAAGTCATGAAGTTGTGCGTGGAACGATGGAGGGGAAAATTGGATATGAGATTGCAGGGGGAAATGGATTTGGATATGATCCGATTTTCTATCTGCCGGAGTATGGGTGTACCTCAGCGGAGCTTGCTCCCGAGAAAAAAAATGAACTCAGTCACAGAGGAAAAGGACTCCGCATGATGCGTGAGATAATGGAGAAAAAATTATGAAAATTCTGATTGTGAGTGATACACATGGAAGACATTCAGCGTTTGACAAGGCATTAAAAGAAGCGGGAAAGATTGATGCGCTGGTTCATCTTGGCGATACCGAAGGTGGCGAAGATTACATAGAAGCAGTTTGTGGATGCCCGGCATACGTGCTTGCGGGAAATAATGATTTTTTCTCTGATAATCTCAGAGAAATGGAGGTTGTGTTCGGTACTAAAAAAGCGTTTATGACACATGGGCATTATTATTATGTATCATTGGGCCCGGAGCGGATCATCGAAGAGGGGAAAATGAGAAATGCAGATATTGTCATGTTTGGACATACGCATAAGCCGTTTCTGGAAATGATTGACGGCATGATTGTCTTGAATCCGGGAAGCCTTTCTTATCCTCGGCAGGAAGGAAGAAAAGGCAGTTATATTATGATGGAGATCGAACCGGATTGTGATGTGAAATGCGAGATTAAATATCTGGATAAATAACTGTAAAAAATATTGAAAAATAATAAAAATTATTGTTGACAAGCGAGAAAACATATTATATAATAATTCTTGCGTCACGGGTAGTGATGTTGATCGCAAATGATGAATCATGCGAAGTGTTATCGGGGTGTGGCTCAGCTTGGCTAGAGCGCCTGGTTTGGGACCAGGAGGTCGCAGGTTCGAATCCTGTCACCCCGATAGGTTATGCGGGTGTAGTTCAATGGTAGAACACCAGCCTTCCAAGCTGGATACGTGGGTTCGATTCCCATCACCCGCTTGGCTGAATGCCATATGTGTTTGTAGCTCAGTTGGATAGAGCAACGGCCTTCTAAGCCGTGGGTCGGGGGTTCGAATCCCTCCAAGCACGTTTTATGGTGGGTATAGCGCAGTTGGTTAGCGCGCCAGATTGTGGCTCTGGAGGCCCAGGGTTCGAATCCCTGTATCCACCCTTCCATTTATAGAGGGTAAAAAAAGGCAAGCAGAGATGCTGGCATTTTTTTTATTAAATGGGATTTTATTGGGTCATCGCCAAGCGGTAAGGCACAGGACTTTGACTCCTGCATTCGTTGGTTCGAATCCAACTGGCCCAGGTAAGGGCGTGTAGCTCAGTCGGTAGAGCACTTGACTTTTAATCAAGTTGTCCGGGGTTCGAATCCCCGCACGCTCATGAGTCGGAAAGAAATGATTTCCGGATTAATAATCCAGTTCGATTTAGAGGAAAGCGAGTGGATTCAAGATTATGCGGATGTGGCGGAACTGGCAGACGCGCCAGACTTAGGATCTGGTGGGCAACCGTGCAGGTTCGATTCCTGTCATCCGCAGTTTAGTCGTGATTCTTTGAATAGTCAAGGGGTTGCGACTTTTTATTATCTGAAAATAGTTGTTCTCTGGCCATGAGGGCTGACAGTTATAGATGGGGGCCGGCAAAATATCTTGACTAAATCAGTAAAAAGTTGTATAATCAGACACGTGAAAAAATTTAGCGCGTTAAAGTGCGACGGTTTTACTCTGACAAAGTAAGACAAATGACAGGAGGCAATATTATGAAAATGAAGAAAGCATTAGCAGTGTTTCTTGCAACTGTAATGACACTGGCACTTGTTGCATGCGACGGCAAGTCAACGACAAGTGAAGCAGAATCATCAGGAGATTCCGCAAAGGTTTATAAGATTGGTATTTGTCAGCAGTTGGAACATCCGGCATTGGACCAGGCAACACAGGGATTCAAAGATGCCTGTGAAGAAAAGTTTGGTAAAGACAATGTGACCTTTGATGTTCAGAATGGACAGGGCGAGCAGGCTAACTGTGCTACGATTGCAAATAACTTTGTTGCTGATAATGTAGATCTGATTCTTGCAAACGCAACAACAGCACTTCAGTGTGCAGCGGCAGCAACGGACAGTATTCCGATTCTGGGAACATCTGTAACAGACTATGCAACAGCTCTTGATATTAAGGACTGGAGTGGATCTACAGGAATGAACATTTCCGGAACATGCGACCTGGCTCCGATTGATGAACAGGCTAAGATGCTGGTTGAGCTCTTACCGGATGCAAAGACAGTTGGAATTCTTTATTGCTCAGCGGAACCGAACTCTGCATATCAGGCAAAATTATTTACGGAAGCTATGAAAGAAGAAGGAATTGAATGTAAAGAATTTACAGCAGCAGATTCGAATGAGATTCAATCTGTCGTCAATTCAGCAATTTCTGAATGTGATGCACTTTACATTCCAACAGATAATACAATGGCTGGAAATACAGAAGTAATTAATAACATCTGCCTGCCGGCTAAGAAGCCGATCATTGCTGGAGAACAGGGAATCTGTTCAGGGTGCGGTATCGCAACTCTGTCTATCAGCTATTATGATATCGGATACAGAGCTGGTGAGATGGCTTACGAGGTTCTGGTAAATGGCGCTGATATATCAACGATGGAAATTGAAACAGCTCCGGAAGTAACCAAGATGTACAATCCTACGATTTGCGAAGAACTTGGCATCGAGATTCCGGAAGGATACGAAGCAATTGAAGAATAGTTTTTGAGAATAACGGAATCTGATTTCCGGACAGGGCTGCCTCTCTGAACAAGTGGGTTTGGAGGGACAGTCCTTTCTTGGGAAATGGAAATAAATCATTACAAGCTGAATTTCTGTAGATTTTGAGGAAAGGAGGCAAAAAGAAAGGAAGAAGACATGGTAACAACGTATTTTGCATCTCTTGATCCAATGTCTCTTGTGCGTGCACTTCCAGGAAATATTGCGCAGGGAGTCATTTGGGGAATTATGGCACTTGGAGTGTATATTACATACCGGATCCTTGATTTCGCGGATTTGACGGTAGATGGATCCCTTGCAACAGGAGGAGCGGTGGCTGTTATGTTGATCCGCGGCGGCATGGATCCGGCACTGGCACTTGCTTTTGCTTTTCTTGCGGGAATGGCTGCAGGATTTGTTACAGGGATACTGCACACCGTATTCGGAATTCCGGGAATCCTGGCCAGTATTCTGACTCAGATCAGTTTGTATTCGGTCAATCTCGGAATCATGGGTAAATCGAATCAGGCAATCAATGTTATGCAGTATGATCTGGTGGCATCTCTTCGATATGTTACCGGAGAAGGAAGGGGTTATTTCTTTCTGAAATTGCTGATTTGGGCTGTTTTACTGATTGCTGTTATTTACTGGTTCTTTGGGACAGAACTCGGAGCGTCCATCCGTGCAACCGGATGCAACCAGCAGATGGCACGAGCTCAGGGAATCAATACTGGGTTCAACAAAGTTCTGGCACTTATGATCTCCAATGGACTTGTGGGACTCAGCGGTGGAATATATGCTCAGTATCAGGGCGCTGCCGATGTCAATATGGGACGTGGAGCAATCGTAATTGGTCTGGCAGCAGTTATTATCAGCGAAGTACTTTTCGGTAAATTCTGTTCAGGAAAGAAAATCGCATTTGCTTTGACTCTTGGCGCAGTATTTGTTGGTGCAATTATTTATTATATTGTAATCGCCTTTGTACTCTGGCTGAAGATGCCGTCAGATTACATGAAACTGTTCTCTGCAGTTGTAGTTGCATGCTTCCTTGCGATTCCTTACATGAAGGAAAAGTACTTACAGAAACGGAGGACAATGTAATGGGATATTTACTTGAAATTCAGGATATACATAAGACTTTTAACCCGGGAACGATCAATGAGAAGGTGGCGCTTGATGGAGTGAATCTGAATCTGAATCCCGGAGATTTTGTTACTGTTATTGGTGGAAATGGTGCCGGAAAATCCACAACATTGAATGCAATCGCGGGTGTCTGGAGTGTGGATAAAGGGAAGATTATTATCGATGGCGTGGATATTACAAAGCTTTCTGAACATAAACGTGCAATTTATCTCGGAAGAGTGTTCCAAGATCCGATGACTGGTACTGCGGCAACGATGTCGATCGAGGAAAATATGGCAATTGCTGCAAGGCGCGGAGAACGAAGAGGGCTTGGCTGGGGCATTACCAGAAAAGAAAGAGAAAGCTACAAAGAGGCACTTCGTGAGCTGGACCTGGGGCTGGAAGAAAGACTGAATAGTAAAGTGGGACTTCTTTCAGGTGGTCAGAGACAGGCGATTACTTTGTTGATGGCGTCTCTTAAGAAGCCGAAACTACTTCTTCTTGATGAGCATACAGCGGCGCTGGATCCAAAGACGGCAGCGAAAGTGCTTGCTATTTCAGATAAAATCATTCAGGAACATCAGTTGACCGCAATGATGGTCACACATAATATGAAAGATGCTATTGCACATGGAAACAGACTGATCATGATGCATGAAGGTAAGATCATCTACGATGTTTCAGGAGAAGAGAAAAAGAAATTACATGTATCAGATTTGCTGGCTAAGTTCGAAGAAGTAAGTGGCGGCGAATTCGCAAATGATAGAATGATGCTGTCATAAATCGGATGCAGGAGAGAATGATGATATGAGAATATTAAGCGTTACCGCTCAGAAGCCCGATAGTACCGGAAGTGGTATCTATCTGACAGAGCTGGTGAGGGGATTTGAAAAAATGGGACATGAGCAGGCTGTCATAGCCGGAATTGGAAGGAAAGATACGATGCGTTTTCCTGACGGTGTAGAATGCTTTCCGGTATACTTTGAATCTGGCGATCTGCCGTTCCCAATTGCGGGCATGTCAGACGAGATGCCGTATAAAAGCACCAGATATTCTGATATGACGGATGTGATGACAGAGCAGTTTATGAGAACATTTCGCAGTCAGATACGTTATGCAGTGAAGAAATTCAGACCGGATGTAATTTTATGCCATCATTTGTATTTCCTGACAGCAATGGCCAGGGAAATCTGTCCGGGCATCCGGGTATATGGAATTGCGCATGGGTCAGATATCCGGCAGATTAAGAAAAATGCATGGGAGAGAGAATATATTCGGGAACAGATCCGAAAGCTGGATGGTATTTTTGCTTTACATCAGGAGCAGAGCTGGGAAATTTGTGAGTGTTACGGCTGTCATCCGGAGCTGATTGAGGTGGTTGGAACCGGGTATAACAGTGAGATATTCTGCATTGATGAGGAACGTAAGAAACAGAAAAAAGAAGACAAAGTACGAATTATTTTTGCCGGGAAGATTTCTGAGAAAAAGGGAGTAAAAAGTCTGATCCGATCCATGGACAGGGTGGACGAGAAGTTGAAAAAAACAGGAAGAGACGTGGAACTGGTTCTGGCGGGAGGCTATGGAGATGAGGAGGAATTCCGTACGATTCTTAAGGTGGCGGAGGAATGTCCCTGCCAGATAAGATTTCTGGGAAAACTTGCACAAAGAGAACTTGCCGCAGAACTGAATCGAAGCGATATTTTTGTACTGCCTTCGTTCTATGAGGGACTTCCGCTTGTTGTGATTGAGGCACTGGCGTGTGGTCTGCATACAGTGTGTACGGATCTCCCTGGAATTCGGCCGTGGCTGGATAGGAATATACCGGGGAATGGCACTGTTTTTGTAGAACCTCCTTGTATGGTGAATGAAGATGAGCCGTTGGAAGAAGATCTTCCTGAATTTGAAAAAAATCTGGCGGATGCTATTTTGAAAGCGAAGAGTATGCCGCTCCCACAGAAAGAAGGACTGGAAGCAGTGTCGTGGGATGGACTCTGTGAAAGATTGACAGAGTTGATGCGGTAGAAAACTGAATTATAGAGAATATCAATATGTGAAGGAAATATATTGCAAATATCAATTAGCAAGGCTGCATGGTTTCGTGCTAAGATTAGCTTAGTAATTATGCGGAAACAACGAATATTTATTGGCGGTAAATATGGAGGGAACCAGATGTTAATTGATATGCATATGCATGAGATGAGATATTCGGGAGACAGTTTTCTTAAGCTGGAGATTATGGTGGAATTGGCGAAAGCAAGAGGTCTGGATGCAATCTGTATTACAGATCATGATAATATGGGAATCCGGGACTTTGCGGAAGAGTATTCAGAAAAGACGGGTTTTCCGATTTTTACGGGTATTGAATTTTTCTCGCTTCAGGGAGATATTGTGGCAATGGGAATAAAGGAGTATCCCAGGGAAAGAATTCCGGCTCAGGAATTTATTACTATGGTAAAGGAGCAGGGGGGAATGTGCTTTTCTGCACATCCGTTCCGAAATAACAATCGCGGACTGGAAGAGAATCTGAAGTCGGTTCATGGTTTGGACGGAGTAGAAGTGCTGAATGGAAGTACGCTCTATGATGCGAATAAAAAGGCTGCGGAGTACGCCAGAATGCTGGGATTGGCAACGATTGGTTCTAGTGATTGTCATGTACCGGAGAAGTTGGGACTTTATGCGACATTTTTCCCGGAAAAAATTCAGACGGTTGAAGAGCTGGTGAAACAAGTAAAAGAAAGAAAATGCCGTCCGGCTTATTATGCAAACGGCAGTTATCATCTCTGGGATATGGAAAGTCCGATTGACGCGCCGTTTGTAATCCGAGATCAGTCGTCTGTGGCTTGTGCAGGATAGAAAATTTATTTTCGTACATTTTTGCTTTGCGTTGAAAGTCATAGAATTCTGTGGTATGATAAAAAATGAATAGAAAAACGAAGAGAAGCCGGGAGTTTTACTTCCGGCTTTCAAAAATTTTGATGGATAAGGAATGAAAAGCATGATGAAATTAAAAGAAAGTACAATGAGAAAGACATGGGTAGTATGCCTGCTTGCCATGATCTGTTGTCTGTTATGGGGAAGCGCATTTCCATGTATCAAAGTTGGATATAAGTTGTTTCAGGTGGATTCGACTGATACGGCGGCACAAATATTGTTTGCGGGATGCAGATTTACACTGGCAGGGGTGCTCGTGATTCTGTTTGGAGCCGTTCTCCAGAGAACATTCCTGAAGCCGGGAAGAACAGCAATCGCAAAGATCATCAAGATTTCCCTGCTTCAGACGGTACTGCAGTATTTCTTCTTCTACGTGGGGCTTGCACACACAACAGGTGTGAAGGGGTCTATCGTAGAGGCGTCCAATGTGTTTTTGTCGATTCTTGTATCCAGCCTGTTGTTCCGCATGGAGAAACTGGATGCAAAGAAAATAATCGGATGCATGATCGGCTTTGCAGGAGTGGTGATTATTAACTTGAGCGGAAACGATGTGAGTATGAGCTTTAACCTGATGGGGGATGGATTTGTATTTATTTCCGCACTCGCTTATGCGTTTTCCTCAGTGTTGATCAAGAAATATTCTCAGACGGAGAATCCGGTTATGCTAAGCGGATATCAGTTTCTGCTTGGTGGAATCATTATGGTGGCAGGAGCGACTGCGGCGGGAGGCCGTCTTACGGCGGTTAGCGTAAAAGGCGGGATGCTCCTCCTTTATATGGCACTGATTTCGGCAGTCGCTTACACATTGTGGGGAATTCTTCTGAAATATAATCCGGTTTCTAAAGTGTCAATTTTCGGATTTACCAATCCGGTATTCGGAGTAATTCTTTCGGCATTGATTCTGGGAGAAGGAAGTGCGTTTGGAATGAGTGGGGGGATTGCACTGGTTCTGGTATGTGCAGGTATTTTTATTGTAAATTGGACAAAACCGGAAAAAGAATAGTTACATCTGTTTGCGTACGACGCGATATTCATCACCACAACGATAATAAGGACACTGATAGCTGTGGTCTGTCATAAAACGCACCATCTCGTCCTCATCCAGATCCCGGTCACAGGTGTAACATTCATAATCGTCATCATAGATGTAATAAGTGCAGGTATCGCAGCAGCTTGCTTTAGTCATGGATAAATCTCCTTTCAGGTATGCCGTCAGATGGCAGAGTTAAAGAATCATAGTTACTATAAAGATATTACACAGGAAAAAAAGGAAAGTCAATCATGGGCTTTCTTTTTTTCTAATCATATTGAAAAGATTCTATGTATGTGATAAACTAATGTATAGAAATGCTTCAATGTGAGAATGAGAGTATAAGAACAAACTGGCAGGATAATCTGTATAACTAATAAAAAGAAAGGTAGTGTAAAGGAAAATGGGGAAAACAAAATTGTACATTCTGACCGGATTTTTAGGATCCGGGAAAACTACGGTATTGCAGAAAATATTGGAAAAACTGGAAGGAAAACGAACAGGAATCATTCAGAATGAATTGGGTAAGCTGAGTATTGACGGAACCGTTTTAAGAGATGATGATATCAAAATGGTTGAGCTTACGCGCGGATCGATTTTCTGTAGTTGTCTGAAGCTTTCATTCGTACAGGCTTTGACAGAAATGGCAAAGGAAGCGTTTGATTACCTTTTTGTAGAAAGTTCCGGATTTGGAGATCCGTCTAATCTGGAAGAAATTCTGGAGGCGGTAAGAATCACGGCAGGCGGAGATGTGTATGATTTTCAGGGAACCATCTGCCTGGTTGATTGTGTGAATTTTATGGATCAGATTGTTGATCAGGAGACGGTAGATCGTCAGTTGAAACATTGTAACCTGGCGGTTCTTACAAAAACAGACTTGTCGGATGAACAGAAAATCATGGAAATCTGTGGAAAAATTCGGGAAATCAATCCGGTATGTCCGATTGTACAAAGTGAAAATGGTAATTTGAGTCTGGATTTTCTGAATCAAGATCTGCTGAAATATCAGTGGGCAGAGTGTGAAGAGACGACAAATTCTGTTGAAACGAAACCGAAGACACTTTATATGGAATTTGAAGGTGAGGTCGCGAAGGAAAGTCTGGATGAATTCCTCAGAACGATGTCACCGGATGTGCACAGAATCAAAGGATTCTTCCAAGTGCAGGAGGAAGGATGGCAGAAAGTAGATGTTGTTGGAAAGGAAATTGATTATGCACCATATGAACCCCAGGAAAAGTCACAGCTTGTTTTTATTTCTAAGATTGGTACGGCGGTGATCAAGAAGATTTTTGCTGCCTGGGAAGATAAAGTAGGATTACCGATGAAATTGAAGAACTAGAATGCGGGAGGTTGCTTATGAATATTAAAGTGATAGGGAGCGGATGCGACAAATGCGATAAGGTTTATGCATTGGTGCAGGAAGCAGTGGAAGAACTGGCACTGGAAGCAGAGATTGAAAAGGTAGAAGATCTGATTGAAATTGTAAAACTGGGAGTAATGTCTGCGCCGTCCATCATGATAGACGGAAAAGTGGTTATCAGTGGGCAGGTGCCGACGAAAGAAAAAATAAAGAAAATTTTGGAACGTGTGATGTTGTAAAGGCATTGTAAATTCCAGGGTTTTTTTGTATAATGTGAAGAAGAAATATTCAATAGGAGGACAGGGGCTATGAAGAAATATATTTTTGGTGTTGACCTTGGAGGAACGACGGTTAAGATGGGATTATTTTTATCTTCAGGAGAATTGTTACATACCTGGGAGATACCTACCAGAACTGAGAAAGGCGGAAAATATATTCTGGGAGATATAGCGGACTCCGTGATTGAAACCTTAAGAGAAAGAGAAATCAGTAAAGACGATGTGGAAGGAATCGGAATCGGTGTTCCGGGACCGGTAGGAGCAGACGGAACTGTTTTCAAGTGTGTGAATCTTGGATGGGGTGTGTTCAATGTGGCTGACCGTCTGCAGGAATTGACCGGATTGAAAGTGAAAGCGGGCAACGATGCCAATGTTGCAGCTCTGGGTGAGATGTGGCAAGGAGGCGGTAAAGGTTGTCACAGTATTGTCATGATCACACTCGGAACCGGAATCGGAGGAGGAATCATCCTGAATGGAGAGATTCTTTCTGGAACAAACGGAGCAGCCGGTGAAGTGGGACATATTCCGGTTTGGGATGATGAAACAGAAATGTGCGGATGCGGAAAGAGAGGATGCCTGGAACAGTACGGTTCGGCAACGGGTATCGTCCGTGTGGCGAAAAGATATCTTAAGGCGCATGATGAGCCAAGTATTCTTCGGCAATATGATGACTTCACTGCAAAAGAAGTCTGTGATGCTGCGAAAGAGAATGATGCTATAGCGATTGAAATCCTCGATCTGGTGGGCAAAACACTCGGCAAAGCATTGGCGTGTATTTCATGTGTAGTGAATACGGAAGCTTTTGTTATTGGCGGCGGAGTATCAAGGGCAGGAAGTGTACTCTTGGATCCTATCGAAAAATATTTTAAAGAATATGCATTCCATGCATCAAGAGATACCGAATTTAAGCTTGCCACATTAGGAAATAATGCCGGAATCTACGGCGGAGCGAAGATGATTGCGGGGAATGAGTAAATTATAATTTCAGAACTGTATTGAGCAGAGCGGGAACGAATTCTTTTAGAGGAATCGTTCCCTTTTCTAATGAAAAAAATTCAGAATTTTTAATTCTTGTGTTGACTTCCTTGAAAGTGGGTGTTATATTACAAATAGAACAGAGGTGAGTGGATATGGGAACAAAAAGAGATTATTATGAAATACTTGGAATTAATAAAAATGCAGATGCTGCCACGATTAAAAAAGCATATCGTAAACTGGCCAAGAAGTATCATCCAGATACCAATCAGGGAAATAAAGAAGCAGAAATATGTTTCAAGGAAGTCAATGAAGCGTATGATGTGCTAAGTGATCCGGAGAAGAAGAAAGTTTATGACAGATTCGGGCATGCAGGTCTGGATGGAAATACAACTGGTTATAATCCTTATGGCAATGGATTTAATGGAAGCTATAGTGGCTCATACCGTGATCCGAATGGAAATTATCGGGAATACCATTTTGAAGGAAGCAATATGGATGATATTTTCGGAGATGTTTTTGGAGACATGTTCCGAGGAAATACAGGAAGTGGCTTTGGAGGCCAAAGCTTTAGGGGAAATGGAAGCAGATTTTATGAAGGAGGTTTTGGAAGGGGAGGATTCCGTCAGGAGGACTTCCGGCAGAAAGGTGAAGACTACCATGCAGATATTTCTGTCAGCTTTGATGAGGCATTTCACGGGTGTGATAAGATTATTAGTCTGCAGGAACAGGGAACACAAGGTCAAAAAGTACGGTCCCTTCAGATTCATGTTCCTGCAGGAATGGAAGATGGCAAAAGTATTCGCCTGAAAGGAAAGGGTATGCCTGGAAGCGGTGGCGGAGAACCGGGAGACCTACTTCTTAAAGTGCATGTCGGGCAGAAAGCAGGATTTGAACGAAAAGGAGCAGATATTTATACTACAGTCAATATTCCGTTTACAACAGCGGTGTTTGGTGGAGAAGTGACAGTGCCTACCGTGGATGGGCGTGTTGTGTGTAAAATACGGGAAGGAACACAATCGGGAAGCAAGATCCGTCTGAAAGGAAAGGGTGCCGTTTCTATGAAGAATCCAACTGTACATGGTGATCAGTATGTCACGGTGCAGATCCAGGTGCCATCTCCGGGACAACTAAGTCCTGAAGCAAGGCAGAAGCTGCGTGAGTACAGTCAGGCTTTGAGTGGAAGAGAAAAAAGTTGTGGCAGCAGCAGTGCTGCATAGGAGAACCGTCACACGGGCAGGCAATATGATCTGTCAGTGTGACGGTTTGCTATTTTTGATTCAGAAAGCTTTTTCGATATTGGGAAGGAGAAACTCCGACAATGTGCCGGAACATTTTGGAAAAAGCCAGAGCGTCATTATATCCGACGCTTAATGCGATATCCTGAATAGAATCGGTGGTTTCCTCCAGGAATTCTTTTGCTTTGTCCATGCGGTACTGCAATAAATATTCTTTTGGTGCCAGATTCAGATTTTGCTTAAAAATGTTAAATAAATAAGAACGTGTGATTCCGATGTAATCTGCGATATCTGAGATCTGGATATTACGGTTATAGTTAAATTGTATAAATTGCAGAGCATGCTCAAAGTAAGTGCTGCTTGAGTAGTCATACTGAGGTTTTTCCGGTGTTGAAGTGGAGGCTTGTTTTGATTCTGTAAGTAAAGCAAACAGATGAAACAAAGTCCCGCATCTTTTCAATTCGTTGGTAAGCGTCATCTGGTGAGCTTCCAGCATTTCGTATATTAAAGCACTGAATTTTTCCGGGGGAAGATGTCTAAAAAATCGAAGATAATCATTTATGTATTATTGACAGTTGTTGCAATCTACTTTTTGTTCCCTTTCATCTATATGTTCTTTTCTGCATTTAAGACAGAGGCAGAAGCAGTAGCATATCCGCCGAACTTTTTCCCGGAGAACTGGAACTGGGGGAATTTTATTGATGCGTGGAAGGCGCAGCCATTCGGAAAATTCTTTTTGAATTCCTTAACGGTAACCGTACTTTCTGCGGTGGGATCTATGGCTTCAGCAGCCGTAGTTGCTTACGGATTTACCAGATATAACTTTAAAGGTAAAAACATTCTGTTTATGATCCTTTTATCAACGATGATGATTCCGTGGGATGTAACCATGATTCCACAGTACATGGAGTTTAAATGGTTCGGATGGATCAATACGTTGAAACCGCTGATCGTGCCATCATGGTTCGGTTCGGCATACTACATATTCCTGATGCGTCAGTTCCTTGCCGGTATTCCGAGAGATTATGAAGAGGCAGCCAGAATCGACGGGGCCAATGATTTCCAGATTTTTTATAAAATATTCGTGCCAATTATGAAACCATCACTTATACTGGTAGGTGTATTGAATATGATTGCAGCATGGAATGACTATCTGGGACCATTGATTTTCTTACAGGACAGAGATAAATACACTCTGGCTTTGGGACTTGCAGCATTTAAGGGAGTACATTCAGAAAAGATTATTCCTATGTTGTGTATTACGATTATCATAATCATACCGCCAATCATTGTCTTCTTATTTGCGCAAAAATATATTGTTGAGGGAACCAGCGGTTCTAATAAATATTTGGGGGAGATAGTTGAGAGAAGCGGTGAGGGATCATTGCTTCCCTTTGTATCTGATGTGAAGAACGATTTGTTTAAAGGAGTAAAATATGGCAATTAAATTTCATGAATCAACGAAAGAGTTTCATTTATATAATGAACAGATCAGCTATATCATTCGTGTTTTAGAGAATGGACAGCTCGGCCACGTATATTATGGGAAACATATTACCGATAAAGAGGATTTTGGCTATCTGATCGAATATGCGAGAAGGGATATGGCTCCGTATCCGTTCGAAGGAAATAGTACATTTTCTCTGGAACACCTGAAACAAGAATATCCGACTTTTGGTTCGGGAGATACCAGGTATCCGGCATTTGAACTGGAACGGGAAGATGGAAGCCGCACAGTTGACTTCAAATATAAAAAGCATGAGATCTTCAAGGGGAAGAAGGGTATTGAAGGACTTCCGGCTGTCTATGTTGAAAGTGAAGAAGAGGCGGATACGCTGGAAATTGTGCTGGAAGACAAACTGATACACACACAGATTCTGCTGTCATATACCATATTTAAAGACATTCCGGTTATTACAAAGCATGTGCGCTTTTCGTGTGAGCATTCGGAAGGAATCACACTTCTTAATTGTATGAGCGGATGTCTGGATCTCCCGGACAAGGAATATGAAATGGTAGAACTGGCAGGTACATGGTCCAGGGAGCGCCACCCACATACACGGGAACTGAACTATGGAGTACAAAGTGTGTACAGTATGCGTGGGTGCAGCAGCCATCAGTTTAATCCGTTCCTCATGCTGAAGAGAAAGAATGCAGATGAGTTCAGTGGAGAGGTTTTAGGTTTCAGTCTTGTATATAGTGGGGATTTCCTGGCACAGGTAGAGGTCGATAATTTTGATGTGACACGTGTGGTACTCGGAATCCATCCGAATGAATTCCGGTGGGAACTGAAACAGGGGGAAAGCTTTCAGACTCCGGAGATGGTCATGGTTTATTCTGAGAATGGTATGAACGGAATGAGTCAGGTCTATCATGAATTATACCGGACGAGACTTGCGCGCGGCACATGGCGTGATAAGGAAAGACCGATTTTAATTAATAACTGGGAAGCTACGTATTTTGACTTTAACGAAGAGAAAATCCTGGATATTGCAAAAAAAGCAAAAGATATCGGTGTGGAATTATTCGTCCTGGATGACGGATGGTTTGGAAAGAGAAACTGGGATAACTGCTCTCTTGGGGATTGGTATCCGAACCTTGAAAAGCTTCCGAATGGTATAACAGGGCTTGCAAAAAAGATTGAAGAAATGGGCATGAAATTCGGACTCTGGTTTGAACCGGAGATGACGAACAAGGACAGTGACTTATACCGTGAGCATCCGGACTGGCTGCTTGCAGACACAAGAAGACAATACTGCCACAGCAGAAATCAGTATGTGCTTGACTTCTCAAAAAAAGAAGTGGTGGATCACATTCATGCGCAGATGAGAGCGATTCTGAAAGACGCTCCGGTTTCCTATGTGAAATGGGATATGAACCGAGCATTTTCCGAAGTATTTTCTAATGGAAACGGAAGAAGTTGGCAGGGAAAAGTAAGACATAAATATATACTTGGGGTTTATGACTTATATGAACGTCTGACCGGAGAGTTTCCTGAGATTTTGTTTGAATCCTGTGCAAGCGGTGGGGCCAGATTTGACCCGGGTATGTTGTATTACGCTCCGCAGGCGTGGACATCAGACAACACCGATGCGATAGATCGAATTAAAATACAGTATGGAACTTCCTATGTATACCCAATCAGCAGCATAGGCAGCCATGTGTCTGCGGCTCCGAATCATCAGGTATTCCGCGACACACCGCTTGAGACGAGAGCAAATGTGGCATTCTTTGGAACGTTTGGCTACGAACTGGATATCACAAAGCTTCCGGAAGATGAGATTGAAAAGATGCAAGAACAGATTTCCTTTATGAAAGAGCACAGAAAGCTGATTCAGCAAGGAGTATTTACACGCCTTGAGAGTCCGTTTGAAGGAAATAATTCAGCTTGGCAGGTTGCTTCTGAGAAGAAAGATGAAGTGCTGATGGCTTATTTCAGACTGTTGGAACCGGCACAGGGAAAATTCGAAAGAATCTATATGAAAGGGCTGGAAGAAACTGCAAAATATTCTGTTCAGGAATGCTTTGGTGCACATATGGATTGCGGAGTGCATTATGGAGATGAATTGATGTACGCGGGCCTTAGTGTATCGGATTGTTCTGCAGGAATTCCAATGCTTGCAAGGGAGCAGCAGGGAGATTATTTTTCACGACTCTTCTATCTGAAGAAAGTGGAAGAATAAATAAAAAGTATCGAAGATGAAAAGGGGAGCGCTGTGCAGTGGCTTTGGGGAGCCGGTGATCAGGTTCTGCTTCGTTTCGAGGACCTTGACACGGCAGCTGACATATATCTGAATGATCAGCATCTCAAAAGATTCTTATAAGCTTCGGATTGACAACCCGAAGCTGTGGTGGTGTAATGGATTTGAAATTCCAACATTTTGTAAATGGACACCGGCAGACTGGGCGGATAAAGGCGCAGAATACAATGAGATTCGTGACAATATGCTGGGATGGGATATCACGGATTACGGCCTGGGCAAATTTGACGAAGTCGGATTTTTGTTGATCACGATCCGGAATGGAAATCTGAAAATGGATAAGTACACGAAAACATACGCTGAAAAACTTCTGACGATGAGAATGACAACCGGTTCTATGAAATGATCGGAAGATTTCCGGAGATAGAAGAAGATGAAGAGCCATACCGTCTGCTTTGTACGGAGTACCCTAAAGCATAGATAATCAGAGTATGTCAGAACTTCTATATGCTGCATTTTGCATAGGGTGCGGAGAACAGACGTTTCGTGTATTCAAAAAAATTCAACATAATAAGACATAGGACTAGTCATTACACTCATGATTTGATACAATACCTTATAGCAAACAGCGAAAAGGAGAGGACGATAATGGAGATTACAAACGACATTAAATATGTAGGTGTCAATGATCATGAAATTGACCTGTTTGAAGGTCAGTATGATGTTCCGAACGGCATGGCATACAATTCCTATGTTATTGTGGATGAAAAAGTAGCCGTTATGGATACCGTAGATGCAAGATTTCAGCATGAATGGCTGGATCAGATCGGTGCTTTACTGGGAGACCGTAAGCCGGATTATCTGATCATTCAGCATATGGAACCGGATCATTCCGCAAATATTGCGAATTTCATGGATATCTACAAAGATACAAAGATCGTGTCCAGTGTGAAAGCTTTTGCAATGATGAAACAGTTTTTCGGAACCGATTTCGCAGATAGACAGATCGTGATCAAAGAAGGGGATACGCTGGAACTCGGAAAGCATACCCTGGCATTTGTTGCGGCACCGATGGTTCACTGGCCGGAAGTCATGGTAACTTATGATACCTGTGACAAAGTGCTGTTCTCCGCAGACGGATTCGGTAAATTCGGCGCTCTGGATGTAGAAGAGGACTGGGCATGCGAAGCTCGTCGTTATTATATCGGAATCGTAGGAAAATACGGCGCTCAGGTACAAAATCTGCTGAAGAAAGCGGCAGGGCTGGATATTCAGACGATCTGCCCGCTGCACGGACCGATTTTGAAAGAAAATCTGGGATATTACCTTGGACTTTACAACACATGGTCTTCCTACGAAGCAGAATCCGAAGGAATTGTGATCGTTTATACTTCCGTATATGGCAATACGAAGAAAGCTGTAAATGCATTGGCAGATAAGCTTCGTGCAAAAGGATGCCCGAAAGTAGAACTGCATGACCTTGCCCGCACGGATATGGCTGAAGCTGTAGAAGATGCATTCCGCTACAACAAGCTGGTACTTGCCACTACGACTTATAACGCAGACATTTTCCCGTTCATGCGCGAATTTATCAATCATCTGACCGAACGCAATTATCAGAAGAGAACGGTGGCATTTATCGAAAACGGCTCCTGGGCTCCGATGGCTACAAAGGTTATGAAAGGCATGCTGGAAAAGAGTAAAAATCTGACCTATACAGAGAATACAGTACGTATCATGTCAGCACTGAATGAAGAGAGCAGTGAACAGCTGGAAAAATTGGCCGATGAGCTTTGTGTAGACTATATTGCACAAAATACAGAGACAGCGAATAAAAATGATCTGTCTGCACTTTTCAACATCGGATACGGGTTGTATGTGATTACATCCAACGATGGAAAGAAGGATAATGGTCTGATCGTAAATACAGTATCTCAGGTTACAAATACTCCGAACCGAGTTGCTGTAACGATCAATAAGGCAAATTACTCTCATCATGTGATCAAACAGACAGGAATCATGAATCTGAACTGCCTGTCTACGGAAGCACCGTTCCGTGTATTTGAGAGATATGGTTTCCAGAGCGGAAGAACGGTTGATAAATTCGAAGGCGTTGAAACACTTCGCTCTGATAATGGACTGGTATTCCTGCCGAAATACATTAATTCATTCATGTCGTTAAAGGTAGAACAGTATATAGATCTGGATACACATGGAATGTTCATCTGCAGTATTACAGAATCCCGTGTGATCTCTAATGTAGAAACGATGACCTATACTTACTATCAGAATTATGTAAAACCGAAACCACAGACCGAAGGAAAGAAAGGATTTGTCTGCAAGATCTGCGGTTATATCTATGAAGGCGATGAACTGCCGGAAGACTTTATCTGCCCGCTGTGCAAGCATGGAGTGGCGGATTTTGAGCCGATTGCGTAGAGGAAGATGTGTGGTTGTGCGTAACACGCAATAAGAATATTGAATCAGAAGATGCCCTGAAATGCCGAAACTGAACGGTGTTTTGGGGCATCTTTTATGTTGATTTAGAACAGTAAGGAATTGTATTTCGTATTTCCTTATGTTAGAATACAGACAAAGCATTTAGTTCTATTTGTCTAAGCGAAAAGTGTCTGATTTTATCTCATACATCAGAATTTTTTAGAAATCTCAATGCTTGCAGATATTTATGCGAACATTACGAAAAATGCGAATCTGTACGGGACACAATGAAGAATTGATGAATATGCGCCAGACCCGCGCGGAGGGGTATGAGGATGGCGAAGCCGCTGGAATGATAAAGGGCGAAGCGATTGGAAGGCAGCAGATTAATCAGTTGAATATTCTTCTTGAAGAGCAGAATCGGACGGTAGATATCATAAAAGCAGCAAATGATCCGGAGTATCAGAAGAAATTATTGGAAGAATTTTCACTATAAGGAGTTATAAGCGAGTTCTGAATTTAGAAGAAAAGATAATTAGAAAATAAAGAATAGAAACAGTCATTGCAGAATATTGGACGCTGTATTTCAATTCCTGCAATGGCTGTTTTTGATTCTGAGGAGAGAAAAAAATTTAAAAAAAATTAGCACTCACCTATTGACAGTGCTAACAATAAGTGTTATATTACAACTAGAACAAGGGAAGAGGAAAAATAAAAGAACAGAAACTGAATCTCGAAGTTCAAATCTACAAACAATATAACATACATATATATTTTAAGAAGGAGCGATGTTTTATGTTAATGCCTAGTATTTTTAGAAACGATGTATTTGATAACTTTTTTGAGGATCCATTCGGAAGTTACGGGGCAACGGATTTGATGAGTACAGATATCCAGGATAAGGATGGCGCATATGAGATTACGATGAATATCCCGGGTGCGAAGAAAGAAGATGTACAGGCAGAACTGAAAGATGGTTACCTTACCATTCATGCTTCGGTAAATGCGAAGAGAGATGACAAAGATGAGAAAGGACATTACATCCGCAGGGAAAGATATTCAGGAACCGGAAGCAGAAGTTTCTTTGTAGGAGATGATGTGACGGAAGAAGATATCAAAGCAAAATTCGAAGACGGAACACTGAAGATGATAATCCCGAAGAAAGAAGCCAAACCTGCCGTTGAGACAAAAAGGTTTATTTCGATTGAAGGATAATGGATAACAGATAACAATAGAATATTAATTGAATCGAATGGAGGAATGACTTATGATGACACCGAGTATTTTTGGAAATGACTTTTTTGATGATTTTTGGAGTTTCCCGTTTTATAATGACAAAGATGTAAAGAGAATGGAAAAGAAAGCCTATGGGCGTGGCGCTAAAAATATCATGAAAACGGATATCAGAGAGCATGATACAGGATATACGATTGAAGTGGAGCTTCCGGGCTTTAAGAAAGATGAAGTAAAGGTATCGCTGGAAGATGGATACCTTACGATCAATGCTGCGAAGATGCAGGAGGAGAATGAGAAGGATAAAGCGACCGGAAAATACATCCGTCAGGAACGTTTCTCCGGAGCTTGCCAAAGAAGCTTCTATGTAGGTGAAGATCTGACGGAGGAAGATATTAAAGGAGAATTTAAGCATGGCATTTTGAAACTGGAGATTCCGAAAAAGGAAGCAAAGCCCGTAGTAGAGACGAAAAAGTATATCACGATTGAAGGATAATTTTTTAGGACTCTCTTATATCAGTGAAATAAAGGAGCACGCTGCAGACTTTATCGTCGGCAGCGTGCTTTTTCTGAGCATTTAGCTGTTTATAAAAACCGATAAATGGAAAAAATTAGTGAATCTGACGATGTATTATTTACTCTTCGTGTGCTATATTAGGAGTGCCCCAAAGGGCGGTCATTGTATGAGAATACTTTGAGAAAATGAGTCAGGGAGGGTGTTAGCTTGAAAAAACGATATTATTTTATGACTACTTTGTTCACTCTTATTTTAGTCAACCTAGCAAGTCCAATGGCGGTATTGGCAGCGGATCATGCTGTAAAAAAGGCAGAGGCAATCGTTCCGCCGCTTTGGATGTGTATTCCGTTTGCCGGACTTCTTCTTTGTATTGCAGTTATGCCACTGATCAAACCGGCGTGGTGGGAGAAACATCAGCCGTGGGCCGTGATTTTGTGGTCTGTTCTTTTTGTGATACCTTATGCGGTTGTATATGGGATGGGGACTGCCGCAGAAACAGTTCTGGAATGTATCATCGGGGATTATTTAACATTTATTGTGCTTTTGTTCGGACTTTTCTGTGTGGCTGGTAATATTACGATGGAAGGAGACCTTGCAGGTTCGCCCAGAGTGAATGTGATATTACTTGCACTTGGAACCGTTTTGTCAAGTCTGATCGGAACGACGGGAGCAAGTATGCTGATGGTGCGCCCGGTCATAAAGATGAACTCGTGGCGTAAGAAGAGAGCACATATCATGGTGTTTTTCATTTTCCTGGTGTCCAATATCGGAGGGTGTCTGACACCGGTGGGAGATCCGCCGCTTTTGATGGGATTTTCCAGAGGAGTGCCGTTTTTTTGGAGCCTGCATCTGTTCCCGATTTTACTCTTTAATATGGCAGTATTATTAACAGTATTTTATTGGATCGATCGTCGTGCGTATTGCAGGGATATTGCTTCAGGGCGGATGCCGGATATCAGCAGACCGGGCACAAAGATTACGATCAAAGGTCTGCATAATATTATTTTTCTTGTGATGATCGTTGCAGCTGTTATACTGAGTGGCGTGTTGCCAGAGCTCCCGCTTTTCCGGGATGCGTCGGGAAATGTAAAAGGAATTCCTGTGTTTGGAAGTGTCACACTGACCTGGCCTGCGATAATCGAAATGGCGATCATTCTTCTGGCAGCATTTCTGTCATTTAAAACGACGGATCAAGAAGTGCGGAAGAAAAACCATTTCACATGGGGAGCAATTCAGGAAGTTGCGGTGCTTTTTATTGGCATATTTATCACGATGCAGCCGGCGCTTATGATTCTTAAGAGTATGGGGGCGAGTCTGGGGCTTACCAAACCGATGGAAATGTTCTGGGTGACCGGTGCGCTTTCCAGTTTTCTGGATAACACGCCGACCTATCTTGTGTTCCTTACAACGGCAGGCGTTATGGGATTCACAAAAGGAATTGCGACTACACTGGGAACGGTTCCGGTGAAAATGCTGACGGCGATTTCCTGCGGCGCGGTATTTATGGGAGCGAACACATACATTGGAAATGCTCCGAACTTTATGGTGAAATCCATTTCAGAAGAAAATGGTATTCGTATGCCGTCATTTTTCCATTATCTGTTATGGTCTGTTTGTGTATTGGTTCCGGTGTTCCTGCTGGATACACTCGTGTTTTTTAGATAGGGAGGGGAAGAGTATATGCAGAATAGTAATAACAGCCTGTTAAGGCTGGCAGAACGAATTTATGATTTGGATGCAAAAGTATATGAAAGTCTGGGTTCTTCTCTGGGACGAGTGTTTAATGGAGACAGAGAACGGTGCATCAATGATATTGTCGAGAGACTGCGTGAGAGAAATGAAGGGCATACGCTGAGAAGCGAGCTTGCCCTGATCAGCAACATGGCGCGCACGATTCGGGAAAAACCGGTTCGAAGCGAAATTATGAGAGAATACGATCACATTTTGAAAGCAGTGGAAGAACTCCCTACCAGTTTCGCAGAGGGGGATGTTCTGGATGTCAAACGTGCGAAACTGAATACTTTGACACAGCGGTTCGGGGAAAAGGACCATATGATCATCTGTATCGGACGAACATATGGATGTGGAGGAAGTGAGATCGGATTCCAGCTGGCAGATGCGCTGAAAATCAATTATTATGACGTGGAAATATTCAATGAGGTACTCCGGAGACTGGAGGCGGAGAAGGATACTGTCTATGACAAGGGAGGATATCCGTACATTCATGATGAGGAGAACCGCGCACGATATGTTGGAACCAGCCAGGCATTTACAAAAGCTCAGAAGGTAACGCTGGCACAGAGACTGGAAGAATTCAACCGGTATCACGGACTGCCGAAGAAAGATGCTGTTTTCTTTAATCAGAGTAAACTGCTCTGCGATATGGCAAAAGAAGAGGATTTTATTATCATGGGCCGGTGTGCTGATGTGATTCTGGCAAATAATAACATTCCTCATATCAGTATTTTTATCACGGCGCCATTTGAGCGGCGGGTACAGCGGGTCATGGAGGTCAATAAGAATCTGACAGAAAAACAGGCCCGGAGAATGTTGCATGCATTGGATCGAAAGCATGTGGATTATTATAAATTCTATACCGGACTGGAATGGGGAAAGGCATCGAATTATGATCTGCTGATCAACAGTTCCAGTTATGGAATCAATGGTTCGGTTGATCTGATCCTGCGAATGTTGAAGAAAAAAGAAGAGTAACATTTTGACCTTTCCTATCTTTCGTGGCTGTGTTAAGATAGTACGTACGGGAGAAAGGCCCGGTGAAAATGAGAAGCAGGAAGGGTAGAACTATATGACGAGAGGCACAGAGTTTCTGAATGAGGTGACAGAAAAACTCAGGAAGAAGATTCGGGAAATAGGGGAGACGATCCAGACGGTTCGGAAAGACATCGAAGGTATGAATGAGTATTATTGGGAAAACTATACCGAGATGGATCAGTACGGATATGAGAATTTTGACAATCAGCAGGCACTTCTTGCGCAGGTAAATGCAAATCAGGAAAATCAGCGAATGAAAAGCCGTCTGCTGAAAATGCTTGATTCGCCTTTTTTCGGAAGTGTGGATTTCATATATGACGGAGAAGAAGAAGCGGAGACATTCTATATTGGAATCGGAAATTTTGCAGAAGAGCGCGGGAGAGTTCCGCTGATCTATGATTGGAGAGCTCCGGTCAGCAGTTTGTTTTATGATTATGATAAAGGTCCGGCATCTTATGAAGCGCCTGCGGGCGTTCTGGAGGGAGAGATCTGCTCGAAGTGGCAGTACAAGATCCGGGGCGGCCGGATGATCTATGAATTTGAGAGTGATATGAAGATCGATGATGATATTCTGAAACAGGAGCTGGGAGAAAGCAGTGATGTCAAGCTGAAGAATATCGTGCGCACGATTCAGAAAGAACAAAATGAGATCATACGGAATACAAAGGATAAGATCATGATCATTCAGGGGGCGGCAGGCAGCGGGAAGACATCTGTCGCGCTTCACAGGATCGCGTATTTACTGTATCATGACAGGAAAAGACTTAAGTCATCTAATATTCTGATTCTGTCTCCGAACAGTGTCTTTGCGGATTATATTTCCCATATTCTTCCGGAACTGGGAGAAGAAAATATTCAGGAGATGAGCTTCGATTTATTTGCCTATCGGGAACTTCAGGATGTGGCTGCGGACTGTGAGGACCGGTATCATCAGATAGAAAGAAGAATGCAGGGGATTAGGGAGGAAGAAGAGGCGAGATTCCAGTGGAAGCAGTCAGAGGCATTTGTCGGAGCGGTAGAAGGATTCCTGGTCGGTCTGGAGGATGAACTGGTCGATTTGAAAGACGTTGAATACAAAGGAATGGTCAAAACAGAAGAAGAACTCCTGAAATTGTTTTATTTTAAATTCGGTGAAGTGCCGCTTTTGTCAAGAATGGACGCGGTGATGGAGTATTTCGTGGATGAATATGAGACGCTTTATGGAAAAACGCTCTGTGAAGACGAGCTGGAATTGATTCGGGAAACGTTCCGGAACATGTATGTGACGACCGATGTTTATGAAATCTATAACCGGCTTATGGAGGCGAATGGACTTCCGGCCTTGCCGTCGGTTCCTTTGGAAAAGCGGCTGCTGGAATATGAAGATGTATATCCGATGCTGTATTTGAAATACCGCCTTTGCAAAGGAGAATCCAGACGAACGATTCGTCATCTGGTGATCGATGAGATGCAGGATTATTCTTATTTGCAGTATGTGATACTGGAAAAGCTGTTCGACTGCAGGATGACGATTCTGGGAGATAAAGCACAGACGGTGGATACGCGTCAGCAGGATGTGCTGAAGTTCCTTCCGAAAATCTTTGGAAGAGATGTGCGAAAGATTGAAATGAACAGAAGTTACCGGAATACGATAGAAATTGCAGAGTATGCGCGGAATGTGTCTGATGTGAAAGGAATTGAATATATGCAGCGGCACGGAAAGCCGGTGGAGGAAATGACTTGCAGTACGCCTGCGGCGGCTTTGGATGATATACTGGGGAAGGTTCGGATCGGCGGCGACAGATATGAGACAGCGGCTGTGCTGACTATGACGGAGCGTGAGGCGAAAGAAGCGTTTTCCTATCTGAAAAATCAGAGGGAAGACGTCTGTTATATTGATCGGGACAGTTCGGTATTCCGTAAAGGAATTACGGTTACGACATATTATATGGCAAAAGGGCTGGAATTCGATCAGGTCTTTGTTGCAGGCGCTCAGGAGAAGAATCCGTTTTTTAAGCAGTTCCGCTATATCTGTGCGACAAGGGCGCTGCATGAATTGTATGTGTATGAACTCGCCCAGTAATAAGCATAGAGATGAGAAAGAGGCATCGTGTGATGCCTCTTTGTTTACAGTTCTCTTTTTTCATAAATCCGGATGGAGAGGAGACATGAAAGGACAAACAGGATAGCTGCGGCAGCAGATATCGTGAATGCTGGGATCCTGTCCGGAAGGGAAATATTCATCTCTTCACTGATGCTGATCATAATGGTGCCAACTACACAGGTTACGATGATAATAATGTAATAGGCCAGACGCCCCTTTTCAGAACCGAATTTGAAAATGACCGGCAGCAGAAGCGAATCGCAAAGCAGCCCGGCAGCATGAAGTGTGAGCCCTGAAAAAAATGTTTCCTGGGTAAATGTGCTGTGGGATACAACACATCTCAGAAGCATTCCTGCAAAGGAAAAAATCCACACACTGCTTATCAGAATCAGTGCCATCAGATATTTAACGGATACCAGCTGTGCCCTGGAATAGGGGAGCGTCTCACTGTAGATCGTCCATTTGCTCCTCTCGTCATAGGCGAGCAGTGTGACCGGAATCATACTGGCAAATACGATCGGATAGAGTGTGAAAAAGAAGTTACCATCAGCAAATACGGATACTGCAATAAATATAAAAATGATAAAGAAGAAGGAGCGGCAGTATTTGCGTGTCATATACATATCTTTCAGAAGTAAACCTTTCATCTTATCTTACCTCCTTAACCATGAAAATGAAGAGTTCTTCGATTGTCACCGGACTTATAGGGGTGCCGGAAGGAACAGCGCTACGGCGAATCAGTACTTCGATTCCGTAAGCAGTCCGCTTCTCACCTTTAATGGCAGCAGGGTCAAGTTCACGGAATTGTTCATAAGAGCAATGGATGATACCATATTCTTCCAGAAGGATATCTTTTTCCTCGCACAGCAGCAGTTTACCTTTATGAAGAAAAGCAATGTAATCGCAGAGCTTTTCCAGATCACTGACGATATGGGATGAAATCAGAATGGAATGACTCTCATCTCTTGTAAATTCATTGAACATGTCTACTACTTCATCACGGACAACCGGATCCAGACCGCTGGTCGCCTCGTCAAGGAGCAGAAGCTTCGGATGGTGTGAGAGCGCAACGGCGATCCCGAGCTTCATCTTCATTCCGCGGGAAAAATCACTGAAAGGTTTATTCTCGGGAATTGATAACTTGACCAGAAGCTGCCTATACATAGCAGAATCCCAGCGCGAAAACGTGTATTTCATAATGTTGTCTGCCTGTTTGGCGGTCAGACATTCCGGAAAACCGACTTCATCCAGGACGACTCCGATATCTTCTTTGGCCTGCAGCGGAATATGTTCGCTGTCATGACCGAGAAGCGTGATCGTACCGGAATCCTTGTGGATAATATCCAGGATCAATTTGATCGTCGTACTCTTGCCGGCCCCATTCTCTCCGATGAGTCCCAGGATACATCCGTTTGGCAGCGTTAGATTCAGATTATCCAGAGTAAAATCTCGGTAGCTTTTGGTAAGATTTTTGATTTCCAGTGCATTCATAATGATTCCTCCCAACTCAAATGAAACATTTCTATAAGGTCTTCCTTACTGAGATTGCAGGAAGCTGCAAGCTGATTGATCTTCTGCATATATTCCTCAATCTTCTTCAGGTTTTCTTCACGCAGAAGTTCCACATTCTTGGGTGCGACGAAGCATCCCTTTGCGGCGATCGTGTATATAAATCCTTCCCGTTCCAGTTCATCATAGGCCCGCTTTGTCGTGACGACGCTGATTCTTAGATCCTTCGCCAGATTGCGGATGGAAGGCAGGGCTTCATCCTCCTTAAGGTCGCCGCTGATGATCTGATTCTTAATCTGGGAATAGATCTGATCATAAATAGGTGCGCCGTTTTTGTTGTCAATAAAGATATTCATGAGACTCTATCACCTCGGTTGATTAATCTGTATATATACAGTATATACAGTTGGTACAGGTATGTCAATATTATATTTGTATTTTGAATAGAAATATGTTCTGAACCAAAAAGGTACTTTGATAGTTTAATAAGGCTTTACACTGATAAAAAATATCCCTATAATATAGATAAGAACAGGCTATATGAAAGGGGTGTGAAAGGATGAATGAGCACATGCCATCAGATATGCAATATAAGGACGGATTAAGAAAAGATAAGTTTTTGAATGATTTAGTAATCGAAGCCATTAAAAATGGTGATACGAAAAAAGCTTTGGAATATCTTGATTTATTCTGGGTAATTAAAATATGATGGGAGCGAAAAAAATAATTTTTTTGATTTTCCTCTTGCATTTTTAAAAATGATGTGGTAATATACCTATTGTTGACGCGGAAGTGTCGGAATGGCAGACGAGCTAGATTCAGGTTCTAGTGCTCGCAAGGGCGTGTGGGTTCAAGTCCCATCTTCCGCATAAATAGATGAACGAGAATACATGAGAATGTGTTCTCGTTTTTTCTTTCTTCAAATCTTATTTCTATTCTTGTTAGATTACCAAAATAATTCATGTCGAAAAGAAAATCAAAAAACATCTTGCCAAACGCTTATATATATGTTATATTGCTAAATAGTTTGAAACTAAAAGTATTTTAAATCAAAAATATTTATATTTAAAACCAAGAGGACAGTATGAGAGGAAAAATATGTGGTATCGGAGCGTACGCCCCGGAAAACTTTTACGACAATCATGACATAGCGAAAATAGTGGAGACCAGTAATGAGTGGATTCGTGAACGAACTGGGATTGTGAGAAGGCATATTGCAGATGAAGACACAACGATGAGTATGGCTGTTAAGGCTGCCAGGGCGGCTCTGGAGAATGGAAAAGTAGAAGCGAAAGAATTGGATCTGATCCTGACAGCAACGATCACACCGAATACAATCATTCCTTGTGTGTCGTGTGAAGTTCAGAAGGCACTGGGGGCAGAGAACGCGACCTGTTTTGATATGAGCGCTGCGTGCGCAGGATTTGTGTTTGCCTATAATGCTGCGCAGGCATATATCGCATCAGGAATGTACAGAACCATTCTGATCATAGGAAGTGAGACGCTTTCTAACATCGTGAACTGGGAAGACAGAGGAAGCTGTATCCTGTTCGGCGACGGTGCGGGAGCCGCAGTGATTCGCGGGGAGGAAGGAGAAGTTTTCCCATGTGTGACACATTCAGATGGTACTATGGGAGAGGTACTGGCCTGTGAAAGCCGACATCAGAAGGGCTGGGAAGAAAAAGAGGCAGCAAAGCAGACTTACTTATCGATGGATGGTAAGGAAGTGTTTAAATTCGCAGTGAAGAAAGTCCCGGAAGTGATAGAAGAACTCCTTGGCAGGACAGATTATGTAAAAGAGGATATCGACTGGTTTGTCCTTCATCAGGCGAATCAGAGAATTATCGAATCGGTGGCAAAGAGAATGAAAATTGATATTTGTAAATTCCCGATGAATATTTCTGAATTTGGAAATACATCTTCTGCCAGCATTCCGATTCTTCTGGATGAAATGAACCGAAGCGGAATGCTGCAAAAAGGGCAGAGGATTGTTATAGCAGGATTTGGAGCAGGGCTTTCCTGGGGAGCATCCCTTATTGAATGGTAACAAGGTAATAGCTGTCGGCGCAGGCGCAGGACGGATTACATATATGATTAAATAGAAAAAATGAAAAGAGAAGAAGGAGACAATCACATGTTAGAGAAAGTAAAAGCAATCGTAGCAGAAGGTTTAGGAGTAGACGCAGCAGACCTTACAGAGGAAACAACGTTTGAATCACTTGGAGCAGATTCTCTGGATCTTATGGACATGGTTATGTCATTTGAAGATGAGTTCGGTGTGGAAATCGATACAGAAGCGATCGGTGATCTTACTACGATCGGCAGCGTTGTAACTTACATCGAAGGATTAGAGAAATAAATCCGAATAAGTGAATCATTAGTCAGAGTAAGTCATTTAAGAAAAAAGAGGTTGTAATATGAAGACAGAAGTAACCGAATTACTTGGAATAGAATATCCAATCATCCAGGGAGGAATGGCCTGGGTTGCTGAGTATCATCTTGCGGCCGGCGTATCAAATGCCGGTGGGCTTGGACTCATTGGAGCTGCGAGTGCCCCGGCAGACTGGGTACGCGAACAGATCAAAGAAGCGAAAAAACTGACTGACAAACCATTTGGTGTCAACATCATGCTCATGAGTCCTTATGCGGATGAAGTGGCAAAAGTGGTAGCGGAAGAAGGCGTGAAGGTGGTTACCACTGGTGCTGGAAATCCAGAGAAATATATGAAAATGTGGAAGGAAGCAGGGGTTAAGGTCATCCCGGTTGTGGCTTCCGTTGCACTTGCAAAAAGAATGGAGCGCTGCGGTGCGGATGCACTGGTGGCAGAAGGGACAGAAGCGGGAGGACATATCGGCGAGAATACAACGATGGTTCTGGTACCGCAGATTGTAGATGCGGTGAACATTCCTGTCATTGCTGCAGGCGGGATTGCAGACGGAAGAGGAATTGCGGCTGCATTTATGCTTGGAGCAAGAGCGGTACAGATGGGAACCCATTTTGTGGCAACGAAAGAATCTATGGTTCATGAAAATTATAAAAATGCAATCCTTAAAGCAAAGGATATCGATTCCAGAGTAACCGGCAGAACAACCGGCCATCCGGTGCGTGCTCTGAGAAATCAGATGACGAAGCAGTATCTGGATATGGAGAAAGCGGGAGCTAGCTTTGAGGAACTGGAGCATCTGACTCTGGGCGGACTTCGCAGAGCGGTCGTTGACGGAGATGTTGTAAACGGCAGTGTGATGGCCGGACAGAGTGCGGCGATGGTGAAAGAGATCTTAAGCTGCGAGGAGCTGATCCAGAAACTGGTGAAGGAGACAGATGCGCTGATCGGAGGACTGAACATCTATGGTTAAGATTGCATTTATTTACCCAGGACAGGGCGCTCAGAAACCCGGCATGGGAAAAGATTTTTATGAAAATAGTGAACTTGCAAAGGCTGTCTATGATAAGGCAAGCGAACTTTTGCAGATAGATATGAAAGCATTATGCTTTGAAGAAAATGAGAAACTGGATCTGACCGAATATACACAGGCAGCGCTTGTGACGACTTGCCTTGCCATGACGAAGGTTGTGGAGGAAAGAGGTCTGAAACCGGATGTGACGGCGGGACTTAGTCTTGGCGAGTATTGCGCGATCAGCGTCGCTGGAGGCATGAAGGAAGAGGATGCAATTTCTCTGGTGAGAAAAAGAGGGATTCTGATGCAGAATACGGTTCCGGCAGGAGAAGGCGCCATGGCGGCAATCCTTGGAATGGATGCATCGGTAATCGAAGAAGGGATTAAGGATTTGGAAGGAGTCACGGTGGCAAATTACAATTGCCCGGGCCAGATCGTTATTACCGGTGAGACGAAAGCGGTGGAGAAAGCGGCAGAAATATTAAAAGAAGCGGGAGCTAAAAGGGCGGTGCTTCTGAATGTCAGCGGTCCGTTCCATTCACCGATGCTGAAACAAGCAGGTGAAGAACTTGCGAAAGAAATGGAAAAAGTAGAAATGGAACCACTTCAGATTCCTTATGTGACAAATGTAACGGCCGAATATGTAACCGACATTCGTGAAACGAAGAAACTTCTGGCTGAACAGGTTGCGGCTTCCGTGCGCTGGCAGGAAAGTGTAGAGCGTATGATCGCGGAAGGCGTGGATACGTTTGTAGAAATCGGGCCGGGCAAAACGCTGGCAGGGTTTCTGAGGAAAATTGACCGCAGCGTAAAGGTTTACAACATTGGAACCTGGGAAGACGTAGACAAGGTGGTCCCGGAACTGACTGTTTAGTAGAGGAGAAGAAATATGTTAAACGGAAAAATCGCAGTAGTGACCGGTGCATCCCGCGGAATCGGGAAGGCAATAGCAATGAAGTTTGCGCAGCTTGGAGCGACGGTGGTCATTAATTATAACGGTTCTGCACAGAAAGCGGAGGAAGTAAAACAAAGTATTATAGCATATGGCGGCCGGGCCGTGATCAAGCAGTGCAATGTGGCGGACTATGACGCGTGCGAAGCATTTATTAAGGAAGTGATCGATCAGTTCGGCAGAATCGATATTCTTGTAAATAATGCAGGAATCACGAAAGACGGATTGATCATGCGGATGAGTGAGGAAGACTTTACGAGCGTTGTAGACGTGAATCTGAAAGGAACTTTCCATTGTATCCGATTCGCTTCCAGGCAGATGATGAAGCAGAGAAGCGGAAGAATCATTAATATGTCTTCTGTAGTGGGAATTTCCGGAAACGCAGGACAGATCAATTACGCAGCATCAAAAGCAGGTGTGATCGGCATGACAAAATCCGCGGCAAAGGAACTTGCGAGTCGTGGAATTACGGTGAATGCGATTGCTCCGGGATATATTGAGACGGATATGACCAACGTGTTATCCGACAAAGTGAAAGAAGAAACAATGAAACAGATTCCTCTGGGTCGTCTGGGTCAGACCGGAGATATTGCAGCGGCAGCGGCATTTCTTGCATCCGACGAAGCAGGGTATATCACAGGACAGGTGCTCGCGGTAGACGGCGGCATGGCGATATAGGAGGGTGGAAATATGAAACGCAGAGTAGTGATTACAGGTCTTGGAGCGATTACGCCGATTGGAAATACGGTAGATGAATTTTGGGAAGGAATCAAAGAAGGCAGATGCGGAATCGGTGCGATCACCAAATTTGACACATCAAATTATAAAGTAAAGATCGCGGCAGAAGTAAAAGGATTTTCTGCGAAGGAACGCATGGATTTTAAAGCGGCAAAACGTATGGAAACATTCTCACAGTATGCGGTTGTGGCTGCAAAAGAAGCCTGTGAGGATGCCGGTTTCGAGATTGAAAAGGAAGACCCGTACCGCTGCGGTGTGATCATCGGTTCCGGTATCGGAAGCCTTCAGCAGATTGAAAAACAGTACACCACGATTCTGCAGAAGGGGCCGGGAAGAGTTGCTCCTTTGATGGTTCCCATGATGATCTCCAATATGGCAGCCGGAAATGTTTCGATTCAGCTTGGACTGAAGGGAAAATGCACAAATGTTGTCACAGCCTGTGCGACCGGAACCAACTGTATCGGTGATGCGTTCCGTGCAATCCAGTACGACGATGCGGATGTGATGTTTGCAGGCGGAACCGAAAGTTGTATCTGTCCGACTGGTGTGGCAGGATTTACCGCGCTGACTGCGCTTACGACCAGTGAGGATCCGAAGAGAGCTTCTATTCCGTTTGATAAGGACAGAAGCGGGTTCGTTCTCGGAGAGGGGGCAGGCGTGGTCGTTCTGGAGGAACTGGAGCATGCAAAGGCCAGAGGCGCGAAGATTTATGCAGAGCTTGTAGGATACGGTTCCACCGGAGATGCATACCATATTACTTCCCCGGCGGAGGATGGAAGCGGAGCTGCCAAAGCGATGGAACTTGCCATGGAAGAAGCAGGTGTGACTCCGTCGGAGGTTCAGTATATTAATGCACACGGAACCAGCACACACCACAATGATCTGTTCGAGACCTATGCGATCAAGAGAGCATTCGGTGATGCGGCAAAAGATCTTGTAGTCAACTCGACGAAATCCATGATCGGTCATCTGCTCGGTGCGGCAGGCGCGGTAGAATGTGTGGTTTGCGTGAAATCCATTCAGGACGGATTCATTCATCAGACAGTCGGGACAAAAGAAACGGATGAGGAATGTGATCTGAACTATGCAGTCGGTGCTCCGGTGGAAAAGGAAATCAAATATGCAATGAGTAATTCTCTGGGATTTGGCGGACACAATGCGGTCCTGCTGATGAAAAAATATGAAGGTTAGAGGTGCAGGATGATGGAATTAGAGAATCTGGTGAAATTAATTCAGGCCGTTTCCGATTCGGCACTGAGTGGCTTTGAATATGAAGAAGGAAATGTAAAACTGAATATCCGAAAAGAAAAAGAACCGGTAAAGGGTACGAATGAAAACGTTCAGGTTGTTACAATAGAACAGAAAACGCAGGCCGCGAAAGCAGAGATCCCGGCGATGGAACCGAACGGAAATCTAGTTAAATCTCCACTTGTCGGAACATTTTACGCTGCACCGGCAGAAGATGCCCAGCCTTTTGTGTCTGTGGGCGACCGTGTGAAGAAGGGGCAGACTGTGGCAATCGTAGAAGCAATGAAACTGATGAATGAAATTGAATCTGAATTTGACGGTACTGTTACAGAAGTGCTGGTAAAGAATGGGGAAGCCGTAGAATACGGACAGCCGTTATTCAGAATTGCGTAAGGAGGCAGCGATGAAACATTTGGGTATTACAGAGATTAAAGAAATCATTCCGCACAGACATCCGTTTCTGCTGGTGGATTACATTGAGGACTATGAACCGGGCGAGTATGCCATCGGGTACAAATGCGTTACATACCGTGAGGATTTCTTTGCGGGACATTTTCCGCAGGAGCCGGTCATGCCGGGCGTTCTGATCGTGGAAGCACTGGCGCAGACCGGAGCAGTAGCGGTTCTGATGCAGGAAGAAAACAAAGGAAAGCTCGGATATTTCGGGGGAATCAAGAACTGCAAGTTCCGCCGCAAGGTCGTTCCGGGAGATAAGCTGAAACTGGAGGCGAGAATCATCCGGCAGAAAGGCCCTCTGGTCATCGGGGAAGGAATTGCCTCTGTTGACGGAGAAGTGGCTGTAAAAGCAGAGTTGTCGCTGATGATCGGATAGGGGATAGATATGATTAGGAAAATACTGATTGCCAATCGTGGCGAGATTGCGGTGCGTATCATTCGTGCGTGCAGAGAAATGGGAATCGAGACGGTTGCGGTGTATTCGGAAGCTGACAAAGAGGCGCTTCACACACAGCTTGCAGACGAAGCAGTCTGTATCGGACCGGCGCCGTCCTCAGACAGTTATCTGAATATGGAACAGATCATCAGTGCGACGATTATTTCGGGAGCCGATGCGATTCATCCCGGATTCGGATTCTTGTCTGAAAACAGCCGTTTTGCAGAACTGTGCGAACAATGCAATATTATTTTCATCGGGCCGGGAGCCGATGTGATCCGCAGCCTTGGAGACAAATCCCAGGCGCGAACCACAATGGTACAGGCAAATGTGCCGGTCATTCCGGGAAGTGACCATGCGATTTATGATGCAGAAGAAGGCGCAAAGATTGCAGAAGAGGCCGGGTATCCGGTGATCATCAAAGCAGCACTTGGAGGCGGCGGCAAGGGAATGCGCGTGGCACAGACGCCGGACGAATTTGAAAATGCATTCCACACTGCGCAGTCAGAAGCAAAGGCAGCGTTCGGAGACGGCACCATGTATCTGGAGCATTTTGTACAGCATCCGAAACACATTGAATTTCAAATCCTTGCAGATAAATACGGAAATGTCATCCATCTGGGAGAACGTGACTGTTCGATTCAGAGAAACCATCAGAAACTGGTGGAGGAATCCCCGTGTATGGCCATTTCCGAAGAACTTCGTGCGGAAATGGGAGCCGCAGCAGTTCGCGCAGCCAAAGCGGCCCATTATGAAAATGCCGGTACCATCGAGTTCCTTTTGGAAAAGACCGGAAAATTCTATTTTATGGAAATGAATACCCGGATCCAGGTGGAGCATCCGGTGACAGAGTGGGTGACCGGAATTGATCTGATCAAGGCTCAGATTCGCATTGCTGACGGAGAAAAACTTGCAATAAAGCAGGAAGACGTGCATTTGACAGGTCATGCCATCGAGTGCAGGATCAACGCGGAAAATCCGGCAAAGAATTTCCGCCCATGCCCGGGTACCATTCGGGATATGTACCTCCCGGGAGGAAAAGGGGTGCGGATCGATTCCGCTATTTACAGTGGTTACAGCGTACCGCCATATTATGATAATATGCTGGCGAAACTGATCGTTTTCGCAAAGACCCGAAAAGAAGCTGTCCGTAAGATGCAGTGTGCGCTTGGAGAGATCATCATTGAGGGAATCGATACAAATGTTGATTATCAGTATGAGATCATGTGCCACCCGGATTATCAGGATGGAAATTTTGATATAGAGTTTGTAGCAGAAAAAGAACAGGAACTTCTGGGAAATACAGAGGCCTAGCAGTTCGTAATGTAGCAGGAGTCAGGAGAGTAGAAAAATGCAGTTGGCAAATATGTTTAAAAAGGGAATCAACCTTGGGAAAAATGAAGGATCCGGTAAGCGAATGACATCTCCGGAAGTGCCGGAAGGAATTCTGAAAAAATGTAATGCCTGTAAAGCGGCGATTTTCACGGAAGATGTGAAAAAAGGATACTATATTTGTCCGAAATGCGGAAATTATTTCAGAGTACATGCGATGCGACGCATAGAAATGATCGCTGATCCAGATACATTTGAGGCATGGGACGAGGGCCTTACCTCCGGAAATCCACTGCATTATAAAGGCTATGAAGAAAAGGTAAAAATGCTTCAGGAGAAGACCGGGCTGGATGAGGCGGTTGTGACCGGTAAGGCAAAAATAGAAGGACGTGAAGTGGCGCTGGCTGTATGTGACGGACGATTCATGATGGCAAGTATGGGGAAAGTAGTCGGTGAGAAGATTACACGTGCTGTTGAGCGCGCGACGCAGGCAAAGCTTCCGGTGATTATCTTTGCATGCTCGGGAGGAGCGAGAATGCAGGAGGGAATTCATTCTCTGATGCAGATGGCCAAGACTTCTGCAGCCTTAAAACGGCATCATGACGCCGGACAGCTCTACATCAGTGTTTTGACAGATCCTACGACAGGAGGGGTTACAGCAAGTTTTGCCATGTTAGGAGATATCATTCTGGCTGAACCAAATGCGCTGATCGGTTTTGCGGGACCGCGTGTGATTGAACAGACCATCGGACAAAAACTTCCGAAAGGGTTCCAGAGATCTGAATTTCTTCTGGAACACGGGTTTGTGGATAAGATTGTAGAACGAAAAGAACTGCGTCAGACACTTGCTCAGCTTGTAAGCATGCATGAGGCGGGGAAAATGTCACAATTTACGGAAAGCTCAGAAGGACGTACAAAGCGGAATTTGGAAGAAAATGTAGGAAAGGACAATACCGGACTGGAAGAACACAGAGAAACTCCAAAGGCGAAAAGCGCCTGGGAGCGTGTTCAGATTTCCCGGCTGAAAGACAGACCGGTAGGTTCCGATTATATTGATGCTTTATTTACAGATTTTGCAGAACTTCATGGTGACCGATACTACAAGGACGACAAAGCGATCATCGGAGGAATTGCACGGTTTCATGGCATGCCGGTGACGGTCATTGCGCAGGCTAAGGGAAGAAATACGAAAGAAAATATTGAACGGAATTTCGGTATGCCGTCTCCGGACGGATACAGAAAAGCACTGAGACTGATGAAACAGGCGGAAAAATTTGCACGCCCGATCATCTGCTTTGTAGATACTCCGGGTGCATTTTGCGGACTGGAGGCAGAAGAACGCGGACAGGGAGAAGCGATTGCCAGAAACCTGTTTGAAATGTCCGGTCTGAAAGTTCCGGTGCTTTCGGTTGTGATCGGAGAAGGTGGAAGCGGCGGAGCGCTCGCCATGGCAACCTCGGATGAAGTCTGGATGCTGGAGAACTCCATTTACTCTATCCTGTCACCGGAGGGCTTTGCAAGTATCCTGTGGAAAGACAGCAAACGCGCGGAAGAAGCTGCAAAAGTCATGAAACTTACAGCAGCCCACCTGTATCAGGCGGGAATTGTGGAGAAAGTTTTTGAAGAACCGGAACATCTGACTGTGGAAAATATGGGAGGATTGACAGGAGAGATGGACAGGTCCATACAGGAATTCCTGAAAAAATATGGAGCTTTGTCAACAGAAGAGCTGACGGAAAAACGATATCAGCGCTTCCGGAACATGTAGAAAGGTACGGGGTACAGATATGGAATATCCATCATTGAAAATAGGAAATCTGACGGCGAAAAAACCATTGATCCAGGGCGGAATGGGAATCGGAATCAGTCTCTCAAATCTTGCCGGAAATGTTGCCAAAGAAGGTGGAATCGGGATCATTTCCGCTGCACAGATCGGATTTCGTGATCCTGATTTTGAGAAAGATTCCAAGGCGGCAAATTTAAGAGCCATTCACAGTGAACTCGAAAAAGCCCGCGCAATTGCGCCGGAAGGCGTGATCGGTTTTAATATTATGGTTGCCATGCAGCACTATGGAGAATATGTGCGCGAAGCAGCAAGGGCAGGCGCAGATCTGATCATATCCGGAGCCGGTCTGCCGACAGAACTGCCTGAATTCGTAAAAGGTACGGATGCAAAGATCGCTCCGATCGTATCAACAGAAAAATCCGTGAAAGTGATCCTCAAATACTGGGACAAAAAATACAGCCGCACCGCAGACCTGGTCGTCATAGAAGGGCCAAAAGCTGGAGGACATCTTGGATTTGACGAGGCACAGCTGGAACAGTTCGATCAGAACACATATGATGAAGAAATCAGGAAGATCATCAAAGACGTAAAATCATACGAAGAGAAATATAACTGCAGAATTCCGGTCGCACTGGCAGGCGGCATCAGCGATGCAAACGCAGCCAGACACGCATTTGAGCTTGGAGCCGATGCAATCCAGGTAGCCAGCCGCTTTGTAACCACATGGGAATGCGACGCAGACATCCGGTATAAAGAAAGCTATCTGAACGCCGCACCGGAAGATATCCTGATCGTAAAAAGCCCGGTAGGAATGCCCGGAAGAGCCATCGCCAATCCCTTCATCCGACACATCATGGAAGGAGAGCGCCGTCCTCCCAAAAAATGTCTTGCATGCATCAAAACATGCAACCCGGCAAAAACACCATACTGCATTACAGAGGCTCTCATCAACGCAGCAAAAGGCAACATTGAAAATGCATTACTTTTCTGCGGCGCTGATGCATGGAAAGCAGAAAAAATAGAAACTGTAAAAGAAGTGATTGATTCTTTGTTCGAAAGCTGTGTATAATAAAAGAAAAACAAGTACCAGAGGAGAAAATTCGTGGACGCATACGAGAGCATTAACAAATTATTTGTACATTTGTTCAACGATATATTAGAATTAGAAGAAAAAGCGGTCATCACCGAAGAATTCAAAGACCTGACGAACAACGATATGCATATCATCGAAGCCGTCGGTCTCGGAGAAGGAGATAAAATGTCCAACATCGCCCGCAAACTCGGAATCACCGTAGGCTCACTCACCACCTCCATGAACGCCCTGGTCAACAAAAAATACGTCCTCCGCGAACGAAGCGAAGAAGACAGACGCGTGGTCAACATCCACCTCACCCCCAAAGGCGAAAAAGCCTACCACCACCACGCCGAATTCCACAAAAAAATGGTAGAAGCCATCCTGGAACACATCACCGAAGACGAGATTCCCGTCCTCACCAAAGCTCTCGAAGGCCTTTACCAATTCTTCAAAACCTGCTAACAACAGGTCCCATAAGGCATAATCCCGTTTAAACTCAGAGGGCTGCGCTTCCCAAAGAAGCCGCAGCCCCCTTCATATGTACCAATATCTCCCGTCTTATACTTATCCCACGTACAACATAAGAATCTCAGCCCCCACACTCCCCGGTTTGATTCCGGACCGTGGGGGCGTCCCTTCTCAGAACAATTCCCCATTGACTATCAACACCCCTCTATGCTATACTAGCGAAAACATCAAATTCAGAGTAGCCATTTTCGATGGTATTCTAAAACTCAATATTTAGATTTTCAAAGCCATTCGGCAGGAAATTCAAGTTTTGATGAATAACAGAATAAAGCGGGCAGAATATAGGAATCATTGGGGTTACATTGCCATTTTTGCATATCTCTGTTAAAATACAGATAAGATAAAAGATTTCTGATGGTTATATGTTCTGCAGAAGGAGGAGAACATATGACCCAAAAAGGAGAAAATCTGTCAGAAAGTAGTCAGATAGTAAAAAATCGGGAACTAAAAGACAATGGAGCAAAACTTATTTTTGATGATCCTATTCTTTGCGCGCAGTTTTTAAGAGGATACGTGAATATAGAATTGCTAAAAAATGTAGAACCGGAAGATATTGAAGACATCTCTGAGCGTTTTCTTCCTATGTGGCAGGAAGGGCGGGACTCGGATTCTGTAAAAAAGATTCACTTAAAAGAACAATCACTTTATTTGATTGCAGTGGTGGAACATCAGTCCAAAGTTCATTATGATATGGCATTCAAACTCTTGCGATATATCGTAATGATACTGACTGATTACGAAACGGAGCAGGAAAAGATTCATCCCGGCATTACGAAAACGAAGGCATTTCAATACCCACCTATAATACCAATCGTGTACTATGAAGGAACAGAAACCTGGACAGCAGTGCGAAATTTCAAAGACAGGGTATATCTTAGTGATGCATTGGAAAAGTATATTCCGGATTTTGAGTACTTGGTTGTGCCGTTAACGTCTTACAGTAACCGGGAACTGATAGAAAAGAATGATGAATTGTCGTTAATTTTTCTGATTAACAAACTCCGCAATTCTATGGAATTCAGAAATCTGAGAGAGATACCAAAAGAGTATTTTGATAATCTTTCGGAAAATACACCGGATTATTTATTAACAATAATCGGTAAAATCATTGCCACTCTGCTATATCGGATGAATGTCCCCCGCAGTGAGGTTGAAAAATTTACCGATCAGATTACACGGAGGGAATTCGATATGTTATTTGACAGTTTTGAAGCATATGATGTCCAGGAAACGAGAAGAATCAGCAGAGAACAGGGACGAATAGAAGGAGAAGAACGCAAATTAGTGCAGTTAACCTGTAAAAAACTTCAAAAAAATATATCCATACCAGAAATTGCAGATATGTTAGAAGAAGACGAAGAAACAATTCAAAAAATATGCGATGCGGCGTCAAAACATGCCCCAGAATATGACATTGACAAAATAATCAAAGACCTAACCCAATAGGCTGCCGCTTCCAAAGAAGCCGCAGCCCCCTTCATATGTACCAATATCTCCCGTCTTATACTTATCCCACGTACAACATAAGAATCTCAGCCCCCACACTCCCCGGTTTGATTCCGGACCGTGGAAAACGCCGGCACTTGATGGCAGGAGTCGCCGGCAGGCGACAACCTGGCATCATAGTACCGCTGCGTTTTCCCCCGAGCGAAAGCGAGTCCGGAATAAAACCGGGGAGCGTGGGGGCGTCCCTCTTCTCAACAACAAATTTTAGAAAGCACTTCCCCAATCGGTTCATGTATCGTAAGCGATGCTCCCACTTCCCGAGCCGTAGTATCCTTATTGATCACAACCAGGTTCTTTCCCCGGAAATAATCAATAAATCCCGCAGCAGGGTAAACGACCAAGGAGGTTCCACCGATAATCAGCATATCAGCATTTGCGATCGCACTGATACTTTTCTGAATAATAACGGAATCTAACCCTTCTTCATAGAGCACGACATCCGGTCGGATGGTCCCTCCACATTCACATTTTGGAATTCCGTCAGAATTTTTAACATAGGCGGCATCGTACTTTTTACCGCAGCGCATACAATAATTGCGATGAATGCTTCCGTGCAGTTCCAGTACGTTTTTACTGCCTGCTGCCTGATGAAGACCGTCGATATTTTGTGTGATCACGGCCGTCAGTTTTCCGGCAGCCTCAAGTTCAGCGAGCTTATAGTGTGCCGGGTTCGGTTTCGCATCAAGAAACATCATTTTCTCTTTGTAAAATTCATAAAAAGCTTCTGTGTTTCTCATGAAAAATGAATGGCTTACAATCTGTTCCGGAGAGTATTTGTATTGCTGCTGATACAGGCCGTCAGCGCTGCGGAAGTCCGGAATATTACTTTCGGTGGAGACCCCCGCACCGCCGAAGAATACAATATTATGACTTTCATCGATCATTTCCTGAAGTTGCTCAATCTGATTCATATGATACCTCTTTTCTTCTGGCAGATTCCGGGCAAAATCGGTGCTGCCCTGCCATAAAACTATATCTTTATTATAGCTCAGAATAAAAGAATGGGACATAGTATTTTCGAATAAAAAATACAGAAAATATTGAAATATCACTTGTTATGCAATAACTCCGCGAGTATACTATTACTGTTGTAAAGATGCACATCGGGGAAGGTGCATAGGAAAGAATCAAAATATCGGGAGAGAATGATGAAAATAAAAGATATGAAGAATTGGGGAATGGTATTACTGGGGAATACGATTTATGCATTGGCAATCGTAGTGTTTATTTTGCCGAGTTCGCTGATTATGGGAGGAACAACCGGAATCGGTCTGACGCTTGGACATTATTTGAATGTTCCGCTGCATACATTTGTAATGATTTTTAATGTGCTGATGTTTTTGGTCGGGGCACTTGCTCTGGGAAAAAAATTTGCATTAACGACACTGATCAGTACATTCTATTACCCGGTGATTCTTGGCGCTTTTCAGAACATCCCGGTATTATCTGATATTACAACAGACCGCATGTTATCTACGATCTGCGGAGGACTGATGATCGGATTTGGAATCGGAATTGTGATTCGAGCGGGAGCATCGACCGGTGGTATGGACATACCGCCACTGGTGCTTAACAAGTATTTTGGAATTCCGGTATCGGTTCTGATGTATGCTTTTGATTTCGCGATCCTGCTCATGCAGATGATGTTTTCCGATAAGGAACAGATCATCTATGGAATTCTGCTGGTATTGGTCTATACCATGGTTTTGGACAAAATCCTTTTGATCGGGACAACGAAGACGCAGGTCAGCATCGTTTCTGAAAAATATAATGAGTTAAATGCACAGATTCAGGAAAAACTGGATAGGGGAACCACTTTATTCCATGTGCAGACGGGGTATCTGAAAAATGAGCAGAAAATGATCATGACGGTGGTTTCAAACCGGGAACTGGTGCGTCTGAACCGACTCGTACAGGAAACGGATCCGGAAGCATTTATGGTGATCGGGCATGTGAATGAGGTAAAGGGAAAAGGTTTCTCCTCTCAGAAAGAATATAAAGACGAAGTGACTGCAAATGAAGGAAAAGAAACACAAGGATACACAGGAAATGGCGGGCAGAACAGATAACCCGTCGAAAAAAGAAAAAAAGAAACGAATCAACTGGAAAAGATTCCGGCGCAGGCTTGCAGCGTTTCTGATTGTTGTCGCTATCGGGACGGGTTACTGGTATTATGCGTGGGAGTACCGTGCCGAGACAGAGCCGGAAACGGAACTGACCGAGACGAATACAGATCCTGTTTATACGATGGAACGGTATCTGAAGACCTTGAAGAGGAACAGTACGGTCTATGAATACGCGTGTGATGAAGATGAGGCGGATGAGGAATACGGAACTTACGTTGTGCCGGGACTCAAGGCGACCAGGACGATTCAGTATAAGAAAGAAGGCACGCCGCATGTCTGTACGTCCATGACGCCGCAGGGGCTGGCGATTACGGAGGATTATGTCCTGATCAGTGCGTACTGCAGAACGAAGGAGCATAATTCTGTCATTTATGTGATCGATAAGAAAACGCATGAGTATGTAAAAGAAATCGTGCTGGGGACTCGGGCTCATGTCGGTGGAATGGCATATGACACCATGAATCATAATCTCTGGATCACCGGACAGGGTTCTACCTGGGCGCAGGCAAATGCAATTACGCTGAAGCATCTGGAAAGTTATGATTTTACGGAGAATTATCAGCCCATTGAATTTGATCTCTCATACAATCTTTACCGGATTCAGAGGGCCTCTTTTATGACCTATCATGACGGAGCGCTCTTCGTAGGATTTTTTACCAAGGATAATGCGAGTATTATTGAGAAATACCTGATCAACGCGGACGGAACCTTGTATGAAAAATCGGATATGAATCTGAAGCGGACGGTAGGAGTGATCGATCCGGTGGCATGTGCTGTGAGTATGCAGGTGATTTCAGGAAAAGTTCAGGGGATGGCATTTTACAATAATAAGATCCTGCTTACGATATCCTGGGGGATCATGCCTTCGGAAGTACAGATATTCAATTATTCAAGATATGGAATTCTGTCATCTTCAGAGGCATATAAGACGATCAAATTTCCGGAACGTCTGGAGCAGATCTATCAGGACGGAAGCAGTATTTATGCCTTGTTTGAGTCGGCGGCGTATTCCTACAGGATGGCATCGTGGAATCAGATTGACAGGGTGATTAAGCTGAACGGAAGCAGGCTGGTGTATTAATTTTGAAAATATAGAGGATAGCAAAAAGAAAAACCCGTGGAATTTCATGTGTAAAAAGAATTCCACGGGATTTTTTTATTTCCGAATCATTAAGCCTTGGAGCAGGCATGACATCCCAAAGCGCATCCGGTCGGTGTTCCCGCACATCCTCCCATTGCTGTTTCCCGAAGCTCAAACGGAATACTCTTTCCTACGCGGTACATTGCTTCTGCCATCTCATCAAACGGAATCGGGTGAGTGACCCCGGCAAGGGCAAGCTCGGCGCAGGTGATTGCGTTTGCAGCACCGATGGTGTTGCGACTCTGGCACGGAGATTCAACCAGTCCGGCAATCGGATCGCAGACCATTCCAAGCAGGTTGGACATGGCAATGGATGCAGCCTCAAGTGACATTTCCGGTGTTCCACCCATGATTTCCACGACCGCACTTGCTGCCATGGCGGAAGCCGCACCAACCTCAGCCTGGCATCCGGCTTCGGCGCCGGATACAGATGCATTTCGCATCAGAATATAACCGATTGCGGATGCATTCAAAATCGCAGAATGAAGGCGTTCGTTTGACAGCTGTTTTTCTTCCTGCAGTGCGAGAAGTACACCCGGGAGTACCCCGGCAGAACCGGCGGTAGGGGCGGCGACGATCAGTCCCATGGAGGCGTTGACCTCCAGAACGGCCATGCTGTAGGAAATTGCCTTACTCATTAGGGAACCGCAGACACTTCGGTCTGTCTTGCCGAAGTCGGATACTTTTTTAGCTTCGCCTCCGATCAGGCCGCCCATGGAACGTTTCGGCTGCATCAGCGGTTCATTGACCGCATCTTTCATGATGGTCAGTACCGTTTTCAGTTTTTTGTCAATTTCCTCGGAAGTGAGTGTGCCGCAAGTGATCTCACGGGTCTTCATGACCTCGGAAATACTGATATTTTCTTTGTGACAGAGTTCCAGTAATTCTTGTCCGTTTCTAAAATCCATTGTCCTCACCTCCTACATCTGAACCAGCATCAGTTCATGGACATTTTCATTTGTCCGAATATCATCCAGAATGCTCTCCGGAATGGGTTCGTCGGATTCTACTACTGTATAAGCAGTAGCACCCTTATCTTCCCGGAACAGGCGCATGAAAGCGATATTTACATTCTGGTTGCTGAGACACTGGGTAATATGTGCAACGACACCCGGAGTATCGAGCTGTTTTACGATGAGTGTACTGTATTCTCCGGTAAATTCCACATCGATATTACCAATACGCACGATCTTGATTTTGCCGCCCCCGATGGATTCCCCGCGAACCATCAGTTCATATCCGTTAATTCCCGTCATTGCGATATCGGCAGTATTCGGATGATCGGTTACCGTCTCCTCATCAATGATGTACTCATACTCCACACCGAATTCTTTCGCGAGCTCGAAAGCATCGCGGATTCTGGCGTCATCTGTGGAAAATCCAAGAATTCCGCCCAGAAGTGCGCGATCGGTACCGTGGCCGTGATAGGTTTTGGCAAAAGAACCGTAGAGGGTAAAGGTTACCTTTTTAATCGGTTCCGGACACATTTTGCGTGCCAGCAATGCCATGGAAACAGCACCCGCGGTGTGGGAGCTGGAAGGCCCGATCATGTTGGGACCAATGACATCAAAAATACTTAGAAAGTTCATATTTTCATCCTCCAATTGTGTTTTCCGGATTGCAGGGAAATAAGTTCCGGAACAATCCGCAGATATGATGAGAGCATCAAAATCCATGTCCAATATAGCACAGAAAACGTCCGAGAAAAAGGGGGAAAAAATATTGGGCGGAAATAAAATGTCAGACAGCCAGAGAGAAGAACTCTCTGGCTGATTTGCTGATATAGCGGATGAGACGAAATGGAGGAATTAGCACACTATAAAAGGCGAAATACCTGTTCTACCGCTGCACGCATATTTGTTTTGGCACATTCGGGATTCATGGCCTCCTCAAGCGTTGTAATTCCGCGGACAATCGGGAAAAATGCATCAATCCCGGCCTGGTTGCATGCGGTGGCTTCCGGAGTGACACTTCCGGCAAAAGCGATAACTTTTGCATTGTATTTTTTCGCCAGTTTTGCAACTCCTATAGGAGCTTTTCCCATTGCGGTCTGGTGATCGAGCCGGCCTTCACCGGTTACTGCGATATCAGCGTCTTTCAGTTCTTTTTCCAATTCAACCGCATTCAGAATCAGATCAATTCCGGGAGTAAGGCTGGCGTTCAGATAACTGAGCAGTGCAAATCCCAGTCCGCCGGCGGCACCGGCCCCTGCGGCATTCGAATAATCACATCCAAGGTATTTGGCAGTAACGTTGGCATACTGAGCCATGGCCTGATCCAGATTTTCCTTGATATCATCAGTCACGCCTTTTTGAGGACCATAGATATAAGTGGCTCCATTTTTGCCGCACAGCGGATTCGTTACATCACAGGCAACCTGGAAATGACACTCATCCAAAAGGGAATTTTTGTTTTGCGTAAGGATGCATTTGACTTTTTTAAGGGCTTGTCCGCCTTCTCCGGCGTCATGACCGTTTTCGTCCAGAAATTCAAAGCCAAGAGCTTTCAGCATTCCGATACCGCCATCATTTGTAGCACTTCCACCGATTCCGATGATGAAGTTTCGGCATCCTTTATTGATGGCGTCATTTATCATTTCCCCCACACCGTAAGTGGTTGCATGAAGGGGATCTTTTTTATTTGTGAGTGTAATTCCGGCTGCTGATGCCATCTCGATGATAGCTGTATTCGTTTCTTTTAAGTATCCGTAATAGCACGACACCGGATCATCGAGAGGTCCGGTTACGGTAACATCGATCCGCTCCCCGTTTAAACCTTCGATTAGTGCGTCTGTGGTGCCTTCACCGCCATCCGCAAGTGGTTTTACGATAACTTCAGCATCCGGTTTCGCGGCAAGAATTCCAGCTTTAATTGCCATTCCGGCTTCCATGGAAGTCAGGCTTCCTTTCAGAGAGTCAATTGCAACTACAACTTTCATTTTCATGTTCCTCCGTTTTTATATTCATGGTGTTCTGCTTTGTATATGGTTTTAGTGTATCATGGAATGATAAAGTTGAAAATGTCATTCGGAACAATATATGAATGAAAATAAACACGATATATGTATTACGTAACATACTCAAACTACTACGCTGAGGCGTTTTTTGCCTTGCACACTCGAAGAAGTATTCTGTGTGATTGGTACAGTTATTTATCGGACGCTATACTAGTACACCGAATAATAAGTAACTGACTCCTTGACTTGTCTGATTTTTCATCTGCAGCGTTTGAAGTGCTATACTAACGTTGTAACAGTAGTGGCTAATAAGATATAATCAATCTATCAAAGAAAGAAGGAATTATTATGCCACAAACTTACACTCCAGAATTTAGAAGAAA